>JAPHUU010000292.1 GCA_026193555.1 Rhodanobacter sp. | reverse complement strand
TTCCTCTTACGATCCCCGAGGGCTTCCGCCTCCCCCAGATGGCACAGCGCGTGGCTGCGCTCACGCGCCTCGAGCCCGCCTCGGTGACCGCGGCGCTCGAGGCGCCCGGCGTCGACTCCGTCTTCGGCGTTCCGGGCCCGGGACTCGAGGGCTATCTTTTCCCGGATACCTACCGCTTCGCCGAGGGCGTCTCCCTGGACACGGTCATCGCGGCGATGACCCGGCGCTATCGGCAGGCGTGGACGCCCGAGCGGCGGGCGCTCCGCGACGCCACGGGCCTGACGGAGAGGGACGTGATCACCCTCGCCTCCATCGTGCAGGCCGAAGCGCGCAAGCCCGAGGAGATGCCCCGCATCGCGAGCGTCTACCTCAATCGACTGGAGCGCGGCATGCTCCTCCAGGCCGATCCGACCGTGCTCTACGCGCTGGGAGGCCCGCGCGATCGCCTCCTGTACGCGGCCATCGACTCGGTAGCCGACAGCCCCTACAACACGTACACGCAGCCGGGGCTCCCGCCCGGCCCCATCGGGGCGCCCGGGGAGGCGGCGATCGACGCCGTGCTGGAGCCTTCGGGCGAGTCGTTCCTGTACTTCGTGGCCTGGCCGGACGGCAGCCATCACTTCAGCCGGACGTTGGCCGAGCACAATCGGGCCGTCGCGCAGGCGAGAAGGGAGCGGGCACGTCTGAGCGACAGCGCGTCCGCGTCCGGACAGCGGTGACGGACGATCGCCTGCGGTCCGCCCTCCGACTGCTCGTCGTCACGGATCGGCGTCTCGCCTCACCGAGAAGCCTCACGGCGGTCGTCGGTGCCGCGTTGAGCGGGGGCGCACGGGCCGTGCAACTTCGCAACAAGGGCGACAGCGCCCGCGAGCTCCTCGCCGCCGGAGCGGATCTGCGGGCGCTCACCCGCGCTGCCGGCGCCCTCCTCTTCGTCAACGATCGGCTGGACGTGGCGTTGGCCCTCGAGGCCGATGGCGTGCACCTCGGGCCCGACGACCTGCCCGTGGCCGCGGCCCGCGCCGTGGCTCCCCCTCCGTTCCTCATCGGCCGCTCGGCGGACGACGCCGAGGTGGCACGCCAGGCCGTGGTCGACGGCGCCGACTACATCGGGTGCGGAACGGTCTATTCCACGAGCACGAAGCCGGATGCCGGCGAGGTTATCGGATTGGCGGGACTCGGGCGCGTGGCCCGGGCGGTGCCCGTACCGGTGCTGGCAATCGGGGGTATCACCATCGAGCGAGCCGGCGAGGTGGCGCGCACCGCGGCCTTCGGGATCGCGGTCGTCGGCGCCGTCATGTCCGCCCCGGACCCTGCCCGAGCGGTTCGTGGATTCCTGGCTCCGTTCGCGACGCGAGGAGGTGTGTAGCCACACGGAGGGTGCCTCGCGATCCTGCTCTGGCACCGTGTTCGACCCCCGTGGGCACGACACCTGGCGGTCAGCCCGGAAAGACGAAAACCCCCCGTTCCGTGGGATCGGAACGGGGGGTTTCAGAAAGGAGTCGGCGGCGACGTACTCTCCCACCGAGCTGCCCCGGCAGTACCATCCGCGCTGTGAGGCTTAACGGCCGTGTTCGGGATGGGAACGGGTGTATCCCTCACGCTAAAGCCACCGACAACATGGGACGGGCCGTTGAACTCGGCGCCGAAGATCGTTGGGCTGCGGGGGCTGAGCTGCGAAGTATCTTTCGATACTCATCGGTCATCCTCCTCGCCCGCCTACTTCGGCATCCGATTTGAACGGCCCCAGGACTGCATGGTTGGGAGCCGTTCCGAAACGGACCGCGAAGATGTTACAGAGGTGGAGTGGGGAGTGGAGCCAGAGAAGCTGGTTGTGACGGCGCAGCTGTTGGTGTGGTGTGAACTGGACGGGGGGAGGAGCCGGTCAAGCCACTCGGGCGATTAGTACGGCTCGGCTTCACGTGTTGCCACGCTTCCACCTACCGCCTATCGACGTAGTCGTCTCCTACGGCCCTTCTGAGACCCGAAGGTCTGGGAGCGTTCATCTTGGAGGGGGCTTCCCACTTAGATGCTTTCAGCGGTTATCCCGTCCCGACGTAGCTACCCGGCGATGCCCCTGGCGG
>JAPHUU010000243.1 GCA_026193555.1 Rhodanobacter sp. | reverse complement strand
GGGACACGGCAAGAATCGTGGCGCACGCCGCGGGTTTCCAATGGGCCGATAACGTCGCCCGGCTGGACGGTATCATGCAGGCCGTGGTCGCAGGAACCTCTCTCAGCCATGGTCCCCGCGCATGAATTTCAAACTCAAGAAGCAGCATTTGCTCAGTCTGCTGCCTGACTTCATCATGCTCACGCGGGGCCCCCGGAACGGCAACGCCCTGTACCTCAGCCTCGATGACGGGCCGCATCCACTGCATACGCCGCGCGTGCTTGATCTGCTGGCCGAGCATGGCGCCCACGCCACATTTTTTCTTATCGGCCGGAAGGCCGAGCAGCACCCGGGACTGGTCAAGCGCATCGTGGACGAGGGCCATGCGCTCGGTAATCACTCCTACAACCATTTCCTGGCCTTCCATCGGATGCCGCTGCGGCAGCAGCTGCTGGAAATCGATCAGGCGGACCGTTTGCTGGCGCAGTTTGATGGACGCCGACAGCATCTTTTCCGTCCGCCGCGAGGAAGTTTTTCGCTGTTGCTGATGGCGCATTTCATTCGTCATCGACGCTGCATGGCCTATTGGTCATACGACAGCCGGGATTATCAGGGCGGACGAAGCGAAGAGGTTGCGGCACGGTTTCGGCGCATGCCGCCACGACCCGGGGAGGTGGTGCTGATGCATGATGATGATGCCTGTGCCGGTGAGGTACTGGGTCAGCTGTTGCCGGAGTGGCGCGCCAGCGGTCGAGACATGCGCGCACTGCAGGCGGATGTCGCATGAGGATCGTGTACCACCATCGCACCCGCGGGTTGCGGGTCGAGGGCGTGCATATCCGGGGCATCGTCAATGCACTGCGCGAGTTGGGGCATGAAGTGACGGTGGTGTCTTTTCCCGGCGCTGATCCGGAGCACGAACCCACGGCCAACGCCGCATCCGGCGCTGGCCGCGGCCGTCTGGCCGGAGCGGTGGCCCATCTTCCCGGCGTGCTGTTCGAGTTCATGGAGATCGCCTACAACCTGGTCACCTGGTTGCGCATGGGCGCGGTGATCCGTCGACAACGGCCGCAACTGATCTATGAGCGCTATTCGCTGTTTCTGTGTGCCACGGTCTGGCTGGCACGGCGAAAGGGGATACCGATCATCCTCGAAATCAACGACTCGGCGCTGGTCGAGCGGGTTCGTCCGTTGTGGCTGAAGGCGCTGGCGCGAGGGGTCGAGGGCTGGTGCCTGCGCCGCTGTACCGGGCTGGTGTTCATTTCCAGCTATTTCAGGGAGCAGGCGGAGGCGGCGTATGGCGCCATTGCCCCCTCGGTGATCTCGCCCAACGCGGCCGATATTGATCGCTTCGACCCCGCGCGCTTCGACATCCCCCGATTGCGCTCTGAACGGGGCGTGGCCGGTCGTGTGGTCTGCGGCCACATCGGTGCATTTGCGCACTGGCATGGCGTGGACACCTTCGTTCAGGCGTTGGCAGAGCGGCTCGACGAGGCTCCCCAGCTGACCCTGGTGCTGGTCGGCGACGGCGTCACGCTGCCGGCGATACGCCAGCTGGTGGCCGAGCGGGGTCTGGTCGATCGCGTGCTGCTGCCGGGCAGGGTGGGGCATGAGGAAATCGCGGGATGGATCGCCTGCATGGACTACGCCGTGCTGCCCGATTCCAACGCCTATGGCTCGCCGATGAAGCTGTTCGAGTTCATGGCGATGGGTGTGGCGATGGTCGCTCCCGACTACGCGCCGATTGCCGAAGTGGTCAGAGATGGTCACAGCGGCTGGCTGTTCCCGCGTCGGGACATCGCGGCCTGCGTGCAGCGCGTGCTGGATCTGGCCATCAAGGAAGATGAGCGTCGGCATGTCGGTGCGGCGGCGCGTAACTACATCGTCGGCGAGCGCCAGTGGTGCAACAACGCCGAACAATTGCTGACTCTGCTGCCGAAGGGGGTGTCGCGCTGATGTGGACTGTCGTGTGGATGACGCTTGTCGTGCTGTTGGTGTCGGCGTTGCTGGTGCTGAGCTGGGCGGTGCGCGCCCGCAACATGCAGATATGGCTGGGCAGTTACCTGCGTCGGCGTCGCCCGGCTTCGGTCGACGGGCCGGTACACGTGATGTTCTGCTTCGTCGATCATTTCGAGCCGGCCTGGGGCAAGGTCGATCTGGCGACCCAGCGGGCGCGCGTCGATCGCTGGTGTCGGGATTACCGCAAGCTCGCCATGGCGCATCGCGATGCGGACGGACGCTCGCCGCAGCACACCTTCTTCTACCCTGAAGAGGAATATCTTGAGGAGCATCTCGAAAAAATTGCCGCACTGTGCGCGGACGGTTATGGCGAAATCGAGATTCACCTGCATCACGATGACGATACCGCGGACCATTTCAACGCCACCATCCGCCGGTTCAACGAGCTGCTGCATGCGCGCCACGGCGCACTGCCGCGCGATCCGGTCACCGGGCAGCTGCGCTTCGGCTTCATTCACGGCAACTGGAGCCTGGACAACTCGCGCGCCGACGGGCGCTGGTGCGGCATCAACAACGAGTTGATCCTGTTGCGCGAGCTGGGCTGCTATGCCGATTTCACGCTGCCATCGGCGCCGAGCGACACGCAGACGCGGATGGTCAACGCGATCTATTACGCCACCGATGATCCGTTGCGGCCGAAATCCCACGACACGGGCGAGCCGGTGCGGGTTGGCGGCAGCGCCAGCGGTGATCTGATGATCGTGCAGGGGCCGCTGGGGCTGAACTGGCGCGAGCGTCGCTTCGGCCTGATCCCGCGGATCGAGAACGCCGACGTGCGCCGCGCCTGCCCGCCGACGCCTGCGCGCATCGATGACTGGGTGCGCACGGGCATCCACGTCGAGGGACGTCCGGAGTGGGTTTTCGTCAAGGTGCACACCCACGGCACCCAGGAGCGCGACATGGACACGCTGCTGGGCGAACGCGCGCACGCGATGCACACGCATCTGGAGACGCGTTACAACGATGGCGGCCAGTACGTACTCCATTACGTCACGGCGCGCGAGGTCTACAACATCATCAAGGCGGCCGAAGCCGGGTGCGAGGGCAATCCGGACAGCTACCGCGACCATGTGCTTCCGCCGCCGCCCGGGATCGCTGCGGCGCGAGCGGGGCAGGGGCGTCAGGGTCCGTGATGGATGGTGATCTGGTCAGCGTGATCATGCCGGTCTACAACGCGGCGACCTGGTTGCGGCGTGCCGTGGACTCGGTAGTGCAGCAGAGCCATCGCAACCTGGAACTGATCGCGGTCGACGATGGCTCGGCAGACGATTCGCTGGCCATTCTCGACACCTATGCACGTGCCGACGCCCGTGTCCGCGTGCAGCGCCAGCCCGCCAATGGCGGCGTGGCCGCGGCACGCAATGCCGGTCTGGCCGCCGCGCGAGGCGACTTCATCGCCTTTCTCGATGCCGACGACTGGTGGCACCCGGCCAAGCTGGAGATGCAATTGGCGGGGATGCGCGAGACCGGCGCCCTGATCAGCTATGCGGCGTATTGGCGCGTCGCCGAGGATGGCCGGGTGCTGAGCCGGGTGACACCGCCGGCGCGGGTCAACTGGCGCGACATGCTGGCCAGCAATTTCATCGGCAATCTCACCGGCGTGTACGCGCGCGAGCTCGGCGATGTGCCATTTCGACGCATCGGGCATGAGGACTACGTGTTCTGGCTGGAACAGGTACGCCGCGCCGGCGCGGCGGTGCGGGTGGCGTCAGCCGAGCCACTGGCGTGGTATCTGGTTCGGGATGGTTCGCTGTCGGCCAACAAGCTGCGTGCCGCCGCCTGGCAATGGGCGATCTATCGCGACGTGGAAAGGCTCGGCCTGCTGCACGCGATGCGGTGCATGCTTCGTTACAGCTGGCACGCGTTGGCCAAGCGCCGAGGCGGCTCGGCCAAGTGATCATGGTGGTGATCATGCGCGGTGCCTGCGGATTCGCCGATGCCGCAGGCAGGCGAGCAGCCGCGAATCTTCGAAGGATCGGCGCCAATACAGGCAGGCGTCCTGACTGATCGGTTTCAGTGCTCTGCGCCTGGTGCCGCCGTCAGTGCGATGCCGCTGCCGGCCGGCTGCCCGATCAGCCACTGAACGACGCCGGTGCCGCGGTTGTTCCAGTTGAATCTCCGCCGGGTACTGTGGTTTTCGGCGCAGCGTGGATTGTAGGACGCGGCCAATGATGCCAGGCGTTTGTCCAGCGCGCGCTGCTTCGTCGGGTCAGCTTCAAAGTAGCGGGCGACGGCCACCGACAGCGCCAATTCCACATTGTGCGAGTCGGCGTACCAGCCGTCAGAGTCTTGCAACGCGATGAGCTGTTTGCGGTCAGCGTGTGCCGATGACCAATACCAGCTGATCTGGCCACCGGGGCCATCGCAGGGATCGCGCCAGTCGGTACCCGAGGACCTGATGGCCTTGGGGCCGAGCCAGCCGTAATGCTCCATGTACTGGCCGAACGCGGTGACCATGACGGGAATGCGCGCATCCCCGGTAACCAGCCAGGCGTGCCACAGCGCATCGATGATGTTCTGCGTCATCCACGGTGAACTGCCGCGTACATCGGTAGCGGGGTCGTACTTGTTGCCCTCATGCATGTCCCAGCTGCTGCGCCAGGAGCCATCCATGCCGAGGCCATCGGGGTTGTGCTGCTGGTGCTGGTAAAGCCAGCCAAGGCGATCATCGATGCGCTGGAGGTAGCGTCTGTCTCCGGTGATTTCCCATGCGCTGACCGTCGCCAGCAAGCCAAGCCCGGCCTCGCGCTCGGTGAATCGCTGGTTGACGCGGATATACGGGCCGGCGGGGAAATTCCAGCCGCCGGTATCCCATGCGCCGATCATGCGCCGGATCAGGGCCGCATCGTGCTCGCTGTCGTCGCCGGTCAGGGCCAGCGCCAGCAGAATCGGCTCCACGTAGACGTATTTCGAATCGCAGGCATCGACCTCGCCAAGGCTGAAGCCACCCCCGCACTGCGGCCAGCCCGGCATGCCGATACGGCGAATATGTGCCATGTAGTAGCGGTAGCTCTCCTCCGCCGCGGCCAGATAATCGGCGCGGCCGGTACGCACATATTGCTGGAACAGCGTGGTCGGTCGATCGAACAGCCACGCTGATCCTTGCTCAGCTGGCAGCACCTTGGCCCACTCGAACTGGGTGGCGACGTAGCGGTCGTAGTCGCCGGGTGGAACCGCTGCTTGTTGGGGGCCGGCGACCAACGACGCCGACATCCATTGGGGATCAAGCGTGGCCAGCACCCCAGGCACACGTACGCCATCGGGGCCGGTCACCAGTCCGTCGACGTATGGCCAGCCCCTGGCGGCTGCCACGGCGGGAGCGGCCGTCGGTCCGGGCTTGCCGACACTGAAATGCAGGGTGCGGCTGTCACCATCGAGCGTGACATGGAACTGCGCACGCACCGCCCGGATGCCGCCATGGGCAAAGTGCCATTGCAATGTCGGCTCGACAGCGGCGGGAATCACCGCGCCATGCTCGTCGAGGATGTGCACCGCCCGCGCATCCGACAGCATGCCGGGTGGGAACGGAATGCCGACTGTCACGGCCACGTTGGTACCGACTGCGCCGTGGCGATGCAATTCGATGCGTTGCCAGCCGGGATGGATGGCTTCCAGGCGGGTGGCATCGAGTTGCCCGAGTCGTGCAATCGGCGGCGTTGTGACTGCCTCGAGAGCGAGCGCGGCCGGTGCCCGTGCGCGCCCGAACGCCGTCTCGACGCGCAGGCCGGCGATCAGCACCGCGGCAACAAGCAAACACCCGCCAAGGGCCGTACCCAGCGAACGGACCGATGCGCGGCGATGCCGTTGCAGCGTGCTCATGTCGCTGCTTCGGCGGCTTCCAGCTTGCGTTCCCACTCCAGTGCCGTACGCACGATGAAATCCAGATCGTCATGGCGCGGGATCCAGCCGAGTCGTTCGCGCAGGCGATCTGCCCGGGCGATCAGCATCGGCGGATCACCCGCGCGTCGCGGTTGCTCGATCACGGTCAATGTCTGGCCGCTGATCCGTTGTACCGCGTCGATCACCTCGCGCACGCTGTAGCCGTGGCCGTAACCGCAATTGAGGGTCAGTGATTCGCCGTCCGCGCGAAGATGGTCGAGCGCGCGAAGATGGGCCGCGGCAAGATCCTCGACATGGATGTAGTCGCGAATGCCGGTGCCGTCCGGAGTGTCGTAGTCGGTGCCGAATATCGACAGGCTTGGTCGTTTTCCGACGGCATGTTCGCAGGCAACCTTGAGCAGCAGGGTCGCGTTGGGCGTGGACTGGCCGATGCGGCCCTGCGGATCGCAGCCGGCGACGTTGAAATAACGCAGGATCACGTACTGCATCGCACCGGCCGCGCCAAGGTCGCGCAGCATGGTCTCGGACATCAGCTTGGAGGCCCCGTACGGGTTGATCGGCTGCACCGGCGTGTCCTCATCGGCAACGCCACTGGCCGGCATGCCGTAGACCGCCGCGGTCGATGAGAACAGAAACCGGCGTACGTCGGCATCGACGCAGCAGGCGAGCAGGTTTCGTGTGTTGCAGGTGTTGTTGCCGTAGTACTTGAGCGGGTCACGCACCGACTCCGGTACCACCGTGTGCGCCGCGAAGTGCAGCACGGCACCGATCCGGTGTTCGGTCAGAACCCGTGCGACCAGTGATCGATCGCCAACATCGCCGACCACCAGCTCGGCGCCACGTACTGCCTCGCGAAAGCCGCTGACCAGATTGTCGAGCACGACGACCCGTTCGCCGCGCTGGCTCAGTTGCTGGACGACGTGGCTGCCGATGTAGCCGGCGCCGCCGGTGACCAAGATGGTATTCATGGTGGGGTACTCGTGAGCGGGATTGGAAAGCTGCTCTGTAGCCAAGCC
>JAPHUU010000295.1 GCA_026193555.1 Rhodanobacter sp. | reverse complement strand
TATTCCTCGTCGGAGAACTCGGCGCCGGTTTGCTCGTTGAAATCCTCAATCAGAGTCAGCGCGCTGACCAGCCAGTCGCCGCCGGGCTGCTCATGCATCAGTTGGGGCTCTTCCTCGTCGTCGTGCTCGTCGTCGATCTCGCCGACGATCTGTTCGAGCACGTCCTCGATGGTGATCAGGCCGGCGACGCCGCCGTATTCGTCCATCACCAGCGCCATGTGGTTGCGGGTCAGACGAAATTCGGCCAGCAGCACGTTCAGTCGCATCGACTCGGGAATCAGCACCGCCGGGCGCAGGATCGAGCGGATGTCGAAGTGGTCGCTGGCGCCGAAGAATTTCAGCAGATCCTTGGCCAGCAGGATGCCGAGGATCTCGTCCTTGTCGTCGCCGTGCACCGGAAAGCGCGAGTGTCCCGATTCCACCACGACGGCGAGGATGTCGGGCAGGGCGGATTCGGCGGCGATCATCACGATCTGCGCACGCGGCACCAGCACATCGTCGACGTTGAGCTCGGTGACCTTGATCGCACCCTCGACCATGGTCAGGGTGTCGGCCGACAGCAGGCCATTGCTGTGGGCAGCGCGCAACTCCTCAATGAGCTCGTTGCGGTTGCGCGGTTCGCCGGAAAACATGTGGCCCAGTCGGTCCCACCAGGTACGGTGCACCGGGCCGCTGGTACTGCCAGGGTCGTCGTTCATCACTCTTTGCGATTCAGCCCGAAGTCGGGCGGAACACCGATTCTAGCGGAAAAAACGTGACGGTTCAGGCTGCTGGCACCCAATGCAGGAGCGCACCTTGTGCGCGAAAGCTTTTCGGCGTTCAGATCCACCGTATGGGGCTTTCGCGCTCACGGTGCCTTCCTAGGCGTAGGGATCGGCAATGCCCAGCCCGGCAAGAATGCGGGTTTCCAGTGCTTCCATGGCCTCGGCGTCGGGCTCGTCGAGGTGGTCGTAGCCGAGCAGGTGCAGCGTGCCGTGCACGGTCAGGTGGGCCCAATGGGCCTGCGCCGATTTGCCCTGTTCGTGCGCCTCGTGCTGGACCACCGGCGCGCAGATCGCCAGATCGCCGATCAACGGCAGGTGCACGCCCGCGGGCAGTTCGGCGGAAAACGACAGCACGTTGGTGGCGTAGTCCTTGCCGCGGTAGTCGCGGTTCAGGGCGCGGCCTTCGTCGGCATCGACGATGCGGATGGCCAGTTCGGCTGGCTTGCGTCGCCGCGCGCCACGCAACGCCGCTTCCACCCAGCGGCGAAAGCTGAGCGGGGAGGGCAGACCCGCTCGCGGCACGGCGTAACCGACGGCCAACTGCAGGGCGGTGCTCGCGGCAGGGGCATGGCGCACGCTCACTTGTGCTCATCCTCCTTCTGCTCGAACGCCTCGTAGGCGCGCACGATCTTCGCCACCAGCGGATGGCGCACCACGTCGCGCGAGGTGAAGAAGGTGAAGCTGATGCCGTTGACCCCACGCAGCACCTCCACCGCCTGGCGCAGCCCGGAACGCGTGTTGCGCGGCAGGTCGACCTGGGTCACGTCGCCGGTGATCACCGCGACGGTGCCGAATCCAATCCGGGTCAGGAACATCTTCATCTGTTCGACGGTGGTGTTCTGGGCCTCGTCGAGGATCACGTACGAGTCGTTGAGCGTGCGTCCGCGCATGTAGGCGAGCGGGGCGATCTCGATCACGTTGCGCTCGATCAGCTTGGCGACCCGCTCGAAGCCGAGCATCTCGTACAGCGCGTCGTACAGTGGACGCAGGTAGGGATCGACCTTCTGCGACAGATCGCCGGGCAGGAAGCCGAGTTTCTCGCCGGCCTCGACTGCCGGTCGCACCAGCAACAGCCGCTGCACGCGGTTCGCCTCCAGCGCCTCGACCGCGCTGGCCACCGCCAGATAGGTCTTGCCGGTGCCGGCCGGACCGACCCCGAAGTTGATGTCGTGGCTGGCGATCGCGTGCAGGTAGCGCGCCTGATTTGCGCCGCGGCCCTTGATCAGGCCGCGCTTGACCTTGATCACCACCTCCTGCGTACCTTCCGTCGACGCCTCGGTGAGCGCGTCGATGCCCGATTCGGTCAGCTCCAGGTTGATCCTGGCGCCATTCAGCGATTGGTCTTCGGTGATGCCGTACAGCGCGTGCAGCACTTTCTCGGTGGCCTTGGCAACGGTGTCCTCGCCGATCACCTGGAACAGGTTGCCGCGATGGTTGATCTCCACGCCAAGGCGCAATTCGATCTGCCGCAGGTGCTCGTCGAATGGGCCGCACAGGTTGGCCAGGCGGGCGTTGTCTTCCGGGTCGAGCGCGAAGTCGCGCTGGTTGAGTTCGCTCATAAGCAGGCTAGATTAGCGCAGCGCGCCGGATCGGGGTCAACGCGGCGGTTGCGGTGCGCCGGCCGGCAGCCACGGCACGGTGACATCCTTGTCGGCAAGATCTGCCAGCTCGCGTGGCCGCATGGTCTTGCGCGCCGGTTGAGCGGTGACCTTGCGCCTTCCAGCCAGGAACCGGCGTGGCGTGTTCTTGCAAATAATTAATCATTGAATTAATTTATGCCGATGGCAACGTCAGACAAGTCCACATCCCGCCCACGCAGCCGTGGTGCGGGTCGCCCCAAGGGCGACGATCGGGATCTGCGCGAGCACCTGCTCGACGTGGCCGCCGCGCAGTTCGCCCGGCTGGGCATCGAGGGAACCTCATTGCGCGCCATCGCCACCGAAGCCCGGGTCACCCCGGCGATGCTGCATTACTACTTCGGCGACAAGGCGCGCTTCACCCAGGCACTGATCGAAGAGCGGCTGCTGCCGGCCGCTGCGCCGCTGCGAGAGCACCTGGAGCAGGCGGGCGATGACCCGCGCGCCCTGGTCGAGGCGTTTGCGCGCGGGGTTGGCGAAATCGTCGCGCGCAATCCATGGTTGCCACCGCTGTGGGTGCGCGAGGTGCTGTGCGAGGGCGGTTCGCTGCGCGAGCTGATGTTCAGCCAGATCGTGCCGAACCTGCCGCAGATGCTGGCGCAGCGCTTCGCCGCGGCGCAGGCGCGGGGGCAACTCCACCCGGGTCTCGATCCGAGGCTGCTGGTTGTTTCGCTGGTCGGCCTGACGATGTTCCCGGCGGCGGGCGCGCCGATCTGGCGCCGCGCATTCGGCGCCGAGGGTCTGGGGGCCGACGTGCTGCTGAACCATACGCTGGCGCTGCTCGAACATGGCGTGGCGCCGGCTGCATCGGGAGATTCGACATGAAGATCGCAGGCAAGTCTGGCCGCGTCGTCGCCCTGGTCGTGCTGGCTGCCGCCGTCCTCGCGGGCTGCCGGAAGGAACCGGTGCAGGCGCTGGGCACCCTCGAATACGACCGCATCACGCTGCCGGCGCCGGTGGCCGAGCGCATCGTCGCGATCGATGTGCGCGAGGGTGAACGGGTCCGCGCGGGCCAGACCCTGCTGCAACTGAACCCGGCACAGACCAGGGCCGGGCTGGCGGCCGCCGAGGCACAGGCGCAGCAGCAACGCGAGGTTCTGGCCGAATTGGTCAACGGCCCCCGCGTCGAGAACATCGCCCAGGCCCGTGCGAATCTGACGGCCGCCGAGGCCCAGGCGCGCGAGGCGCGCGCCTATTACCTGCGGCTGCAGTCGCTGAAGACGCAAAATTACGTTGCCGCGGACGCGCTGGACCGCGCCCGCGCCGCGGCAGGTGCTGCCGATGGCCAGGTGGCTGCGGCGCGGGCGGCGCTCGACGAGCTGCGGCACGGCACCCGTCCGGAGCAGATCGCCCAGGGTCGCGCCGCACTCGCCGCGGCCGTGGCGCAGGTGGAGGCGGATCGGGTGCTGCTGGGGAAACTGCATGTCGTCGCGCCCCGCGCGGGGCGGGTCGACAGCCTGCCGTACCGACTCGGCGACCAGGCGCCGGTCGGCGCGCCGCTGGCGATCCTGCTGGTCGGCGACGCGCCGTATGCGCGCATCTACGTGCCCGAGCAGCAGCGTGCGAACGTGCACGTGGGTGATGCGCTGCGGGTGTTCGTGGACGGTCGCGACAAGCCCTACGCAGGCAGGGTGCGGATGCTGCGCAGCGAGCCGGACTTCACGCCGTATTACGCGCTGATCGGCGATGACGCGGCCCGGCTCAGCTATCTGGGCGAAGTTTCCCTGGGCACCGATGCGGCAACCTTGCCGGCCGGTCTGCCGGTGCGGGTCGAGTTCAAGGGTTCCGCCAAGTGACGACCGAGCGCCCGGACGTCGCGATCAGCGCGCGCGGGTTGACCCGCCGCTTCGGGGATCTGGTCGCGGTCGACCACGTCGACCTGGAAGTGCCGTCGCGGCGTGTCTACGGTTTTCTCGGTCCGAACGGTTCGGGCAAGTCGACCACCATCCGCATGCTGTGCGGTTTGCTGACCCCGAGCGATGGTGAGATCGAGGTACTCGGCCTGCGCATTCCCGCCGAAGCCGAGGCCTTGCGTTCCCACATCGGCTACATGACGCAGAAATTCTCGCTGTTCGAGGATCTCACCGTGCGCGAAAACCTGGAGTTCCTGGCGGCGATCCAGGGCGTGCCGCGACCGCGCACCCGGGGCCGCATCGACGCGTTGGTCGAGCAATATCATTTCGGGGATCTGCAACGGCAGCTGGCCGGCACCATGAGCGGTGGACAGAAGCAGCGCCTGGCGCTGGCCTGCGCGGTGATCCACGAGCCGGAGCTGCTGTTCCTGGACGAGCCGACCAGTGCGGTCGATCCCGAATCACGCCGCGATTTCTGGGAAAAGCTGTTCGAACTGGCCGACGCCGGCACCACCTTGCTGGTATCGACTCACCTGATGGATGAGGCTGAGCG
>JAPHUU010000241.1 GCA_026193555.1 Rhodanobacter sp. | reverse complement strand
GATCTGCTCCTGCTGCTGCAGCGGGAACAGGATATCGGTGCTGACGCCGATCACCATGGCCTGCTCGATATGGATGTGCCCTAGCCCTTCGAGCACGCTGCCGTTGCCGTACTCGGCGATGTCGAACCAGTCGCTGGCGCGCGACAGGTACAGGTAGCTGTTCGGGTCGAAGTTGCGCACGAAGCGCCGGGCATGGCCTTCGAGATAGGACTCGACCTGGAACTCGCGTCCGAACGGTTCGTCTTCGCGATGCTCCGGATCGAGCTGGATGCGCGCGAAGCGGCCGTTCCATTCCATCGCGGAACGGTAGGTGATCACGCCCAGCTTGCGCGCGATGCTCATGCCCATGTCGGGGTAGGTTCCGTCCGTTTCGGCATGGATGTCGTAGTTGCCATCGTTCCACTGGGGATCAAGCCGGATCGCCTCGCGCTGCAGCGAGCGGATCGCGATGGCGAACGGTTGTGCCTGCGGCGCGGTATCCACGCTGATGTGCGCGCGCACGCTGCCGGGGTGCAGCAGCATGTAGGCCAGTGCGCTCATGCCGCCCATCGAACAACCGATCAGGCAGGCCAGTTTCTGGATGCCCATACTGCTGACGGTGGCGTGGGCGGCGTTGGCGACGTCTTCCAGCGCCAGTTGCGGAAAGCTCAATCGGTAGGGTTCGCCAGTGGCCGGGTCGATCGACGCCGGGCAGGTGGAGCCCTTGTCGCTGCCCAGCGAGTTCACGCAGATCACGAACCAGCGCGAGGTGTCGATTGCCTTGCCGGGGCCGACCATCGCCTCCCACCAGCCGGGGCTGGGATCTTCCTCGCAGGAGGCCATGTGCGCGCTGGGCGACAGGCCGGTGAGCACCAGCACGGCGTTGTCGCGCGCGTCGTTCAGCACGCCCCAGGTTTCGTAGGCGATGTGCGCGTCATGCAGCTCGCCGCCGCGCTTCATCGCAAACGGCGAGGGCAGGCCGAAGTAGTGTCGCGCGTCATGGCGCCGCGCGGCATGGCCCATCAGTGCACCTTGTCGATGAGGATCTCGATCGGTGTCTTGCGGGTCACGTCGATGATGCCGGCATTGCCTTCCAGGTCACCCGGCTGGGCAATCGGCTGGCCGCTGTGGCTGATCCGGGCACCCACGAAAACCTGTGCCACCGACGACAGCTTGAGTGCCGGCGTCATCGCCATCGCATCGGTCAGGGTGACCTTGGTCGGCAGCTGACTGGCCTCGAGCTTGGCCACCGCCAGGGGCATCGGCGGGCCGCTCGCCGGACGGGCAAAGATGAACAAGGTATCCCCGGGCGCCAGTTTCGCTTTCAGGCTGGGTGCCAGTGATACCTGCACTTGCAGGGCGGCGTCCTGCGTCGTCGCCGCGACGGCACGGGTGGCTGCCGCCGCTGGTGCGCCGCTGGCGCGGGCATCGGCCTGGGTGATCTGCTCGGCGACGGCCTTGGCTACTTTCGAGCCGGGTTCAAGCTGTGGCTCCAGCAGGCGCCAGGTGGCGGCCGCAGCGGAATAGTTGCCCTGCTGGAACTGGCTGGTGCCGAGCAGCCACAGGCCACGTTGGCTGTCCGGTTGCAGCTGCACGGCATGCTTGAGCAGCGCCACCGCGCGATCTCCGATGACATGGTCGCTTTTCAGCATGGCATCGGCCTCGGCCCAACCGACCATCGCGTCGGCATTGTTGGGATCGAGCTTCATGATGTGATCGTAGGCATCGCGTGCATCGGCGGTGTTGTGCATCATCGCGCTGGTCTGCGCCAGCAGCGTCCATGCCTGCAGGTCATCGGGCTTTTCCGCCAGGTGGGCGCGCAGCTGGGAAACCGCCTGTTCCATGGTCAGCGACTTGCCAGCCATCGAGGTGACACCGTTGAGTGCCACCGGTGTGCCTATCTTCAGATAAAGCCAGCCCGTTGCCAGCGGCAGCACCAGAGCGATCGCCAGGGTCAGCACGAATACACCACGCGAGCGGCCGCTGCGGCGGCCCTGAAGAACCAGCGGCAGCAACAAGGCTGCCAGCGCCACCGCGATCATCGCTGCGGCGATTGCATAAAAGACCATTTTCACCAGTCGTCCCCGTTTCCGGTCTGTGCTTCGGTGGTTGCATCGCCACTGCGGTTGCGTTTGCGGATGGCAATCACCACCACGGCCGCACCACCGAGCAGTATCAATAGTGGCCCGAACCACAGCAGCCAGGTGCTGGGCTGCAATGGCGGGTCGTACAGCACATAGTCGGAATAGCGCGCGACCAGATACTGCTTGATCTGCTCGTCGCTCTTGCCCTGTTGCATCAGCTGGAAGATCTGGTTGCGCAGGTCACGTGCGATGGGTGCGTTGGAATCGGCCAGCGTTTCGTTCTGGCACATCGGACAGCGCAGTTGCCGGGTCAGCTGCTGGAAGCGCAGCTCCTGGGCGTGGTTGGCGAACGGCATCGGCTCGATTGCCTGCGCATGGACGACGCCGGCCAATGCCAGCATCGCAGCGAACACGACCTGCAGGAGCGCACCCTGTGCGCGAATGCCTTTGTGCGTGGCCGATGTGAAAAGCGTTCGCGCACAGGGTGCGTTCCTACCAAACAGCGACATCATGGCGCCTCCTTCAACATCGAGGCGATCGCCGGCTTCAGTTCGTTGGCGACCACCTCGGGCGTCAGTGGACCGATGTGCTTGTAGCGGATTACGCCCTTGGCATCGATCAGAAAGCTTTCCGGCGCACCATAGACACCGAAATCGATCGCGGTATGGCCGGACTCGTCGGCGATCAGCAGTTTGTACGGGTTGCCATGCTCGCCCAGCCAGCGCTTGGCATCCGCCGGCGTGTCCTTGTAGTTGTAGCCGACCAGCAGCACGCCCAATGTCGGGCCTTCCGCTTCCAGTACCGGATGCTCCACGCCACACTCGATGCACCAGCTGGCGAACACGTTGAGCAGGTAGGGCTTGCCCAGCAGGTCGGCCTTGCTGACCGTGGTATCAGGCTCGTACAGCTTCGGCAAGTTGAATGCCGGTGCCGCCTTGTTGAGCAGCGGCGACGGGATCGCGTTCTGATCGTGCTGGGTATTCCACCAGATACCGAAGGCGAACAGCGCCACCAGCATCAGGAAACCGAAGAGCGGCATCAGACGACTCATGCGCGTGATTCCTGGGCCAGCAAATCATTGCCATACGCGGCGCCGGCCACGCGCTTGATGCGGAAGCGGCGGTCGGTGGCACAGACGAGTCCGCCCAGCATCATCAGCAGGCCACCGCCCCAGATCCAGCGGATGAACGGCTTGTAGTAAAGCCGCAGTGACCACGCGCCCTGGATATTGCCGGCATCCATCGGTTCGCCCAGCGCCACATACAGGTCACGGGTGAAACCGGCGTCCACCGCCGACTCGGTCTGCACCCGGTCGCCGGCGTAGGTGCGCTTCTGCGGGCGCATCATCGTGACCTGACTGCCGTTGCGGGTGACCGAGATCACCCCCTGGTCGGCGCGCCAGTTCGGTCCTGTCGTGCGTTGCACGCCATCGAAGCGAAGGTCGTAACCGCCGATGTTCTGGGTCTGCCCCGGAGCCATCCGCACGTCGCTGCTCACACTGAGCGATTCAGACAGCAGCACCCCGGCCACGAATACAGCCATGCCGAAGTGGGCCAGCAGCATGCCGGCCATCTCGGCTGGATAACGGCGACCACGGGGTGCCTCACGCCAGCGCTTGTAGGCGTAAAGCAGTACTCCCACGGTGATCCATACCCCGGCGGCCACACCCACGATGGCCTTGATCTGACCGTGGACAAAGAATGCCGCGATGATCGCGCAGGCCACGGCAGCGACGGAGACGCGCAACAGCAGGCTTTTCATCGCAGCGGCATCGCCATGGCCCCAGCGCAGGAACGGCCCGAACGGCATCAGTAGCACCACCGGCAGCATCAGCAGCGGAAACAGGAAACCGAAATAGGGCGGGCCGACCGAGATCCGGCCCATGTTCAGCGCATCGCCGATCAGCGGGAACAGCGTGCCCAGCAGTACCATCGCCGCCGCCACCGTGAACATCAGGTTGCCGATCAGCAGCAAGGTTTCGCGCGACAGCAGCTGGAACGACTTGCCACCGGCGACCTTGGGTGCACGCAGCGCATACAGCAGCAACGAGCCGCCCACCACGATGGTGAGGAAGGCCAGGATGAAGATGCCGCGACGTGGATCGGAGGCGAACGCATGCACCGAGGTGAGCACACCCGAGCGCACCAGGAAGGTGCCGAGCAGGCTCAGTGAAAACGCGAAGATCGACAGCAGGATCGTCCAGGCGCGCAGCGACCCCCGCTTTTCGGTGACCGCCTGCGCATGGATCAGCGCCAGGCCGACCAGCCACGGCATGAAACTGGCGTTTTCGACCGGATCCCAGAACCACCAGCCGCCCCAGCCAAGCTCCGCATACGCCCACCAGCTGCCGGCCACGATGCCGAGGGTGAGGAACGCCCAGGCCACGTTGGTCCAGGGGCGCGCCCAGCGCACCCAGGCCTGTTCCAGTTCACCGCCGAGCAGGGCGGCGATCGAGAACGCGAACGCCACCGAAAAGCCGACATAGCCCATGTACAGCACCGGGGGGTGGAAGGTCATGCCCGGATCCTGCAGCACCGGGTTCAGGTCGGCACCGTCGCCGGGCATCGGCAACAGCCGTCCGAACGGGTCGGAGGTGAAGATGATGAAGGCCAGGAAGCCCACCGCGACCAGGCCCATCACCGCCAGCACGCGCGAGGCGAACACCTCGGGCAGTTTCTGGCTGAACGCGGCCAGCGCCACCGTCCAGACATTGAGGATCAGGATCCACAGCAGCAGTGAACCCTCGTGCGCGCCCCATACCGCGGCGATGCGGTAGTACCACGGCAGCGCCAGGTTCGAGTTGTCGGCCACGTACTGCACCGAAAAATCGAAATGCAGAAACGCCCACACCAGAATGCCGAACGCCATCGCCACGAATACCGCCTGGCCCGCCGCGGCGGGCCGCGCCACGGCCATCAGCGCACGGTTGCCACGCCAGGCGCCGATCAGCGGCAGGACACCTTGTGCCAGGGCCAGCAGCAGGGCGAGGATCAGCGCGAGCTGGCCGAGTTCGGGGGTCATGGCATCTTGTCCTGCGCGGCGGCCGCGTCTTCGATTTTTTTGTTTGCATGCGCCTTGGCCATGGCGTCCTTCAGCTCTTTCGGCATGTAGGTGGCATCATGCTTGGCCAGTACTTCGGTGGCGATGAAGTGCGCGTCGTCCATGTGGCCGGTGGCGATCACCGACTGGTTGTCGCGGAACAGGTCGGGCAGGATGCCGGTGTACTCCACCGGCATCGCGCCGCCGGCGTCGACCACGGTGAAGGTGACCTTGAGCGACTTGTCGCTGCGCTGGATCGAGCCGGCCTTGACCATGCCGCCGAGGCGGAAGGTCCGGTGGCCGCTGGCCTGACCCGATTGCACCTGACTCGGGGTGAACAGGTAGTTCATGTTCTGCTGCAGCGCATACACGCCCAGACCGCCCGCCGTCGCGGCAGCGAGGATGACCAGCAGGACGATGATGAGCCGGCGTTTACGGGTGGGATTCATGGGCATTGCGGTGGGCCATTCCCTCAAGGGGACGCTGAAGTGAGTGTGGGGTTGTCGTCGGCGAGATCCGTCCGCGACCGCTGTTGCCGGCTGGCCTGTCGCGCCATCCGCGTACGAAGGTCGCGCAGCACGCGGCGGCGACGCAGCGAGGGAGCGACGGTGTCGGCGATCAGCACGATGAAGAACACCGCATAGGCCGGCCACACATAGATGGCGTAACCGCCCATGGCAAGGAAAGCATACAGCGAGCTCATTTCCGGGCCTCGTCTTCGGCGATCTGGCGCACCCAGTCCTTGCCGCCTTCCAGCGCCAGCAGGTCGACGCGCGCGCGGTGGAACAGGCTGGCGATGTAGTAGAACTTGGTCGCCAGGGTCATCGCCAGGAGCGGCCACAACATGCCCCAGGCGATCTTCGATGGGCCGAACAGCTTGACGGTGCTGCCCTGGTGCAGGGTGTTCCACCAGTTGACCGAGAAATGCACGATCGGCACGTTGATGATGCCGATCAGCGCCAGGAAGGCCGCGGCACGCGCGCCCTGACGGCGATCCTCGAAGGAGTGATACAGCCCGATCACGCCCAGGTACAGGAACAGCAGCACCAGTTCGGAGGTCAGCCGGGCATCCCAGGTCCACCAGGTACCCCACATCGGCTTGCCCCAGAGCGAGCCGGTGACCAGGGTGATGAAGGTGAACGCGGCGCCGATCGGTGCCGATTCCATCGCCACCACCTCGGCCAGCTTGATCCGCCACACCAGCGCGATGAGCGAGGATACGCCCATCACCGCATAGACGAACATGCTCATCCAGGCACAGGGCACATGGATGAAGATGATCCGATAGGCGTCACCCTGCTGGTAATCGGCCGGCGCCAGTACCAGCCCGCCATAAAGGGCGATTACCCCGAACAGCACCGCCAGGGCCATGGCCCAGGGGCGCAACGTGCCGGCGAAACGGTAGAACGTCGGCGGCGAGGAGAGCTTGTGCAGCCAGAGCGGGATCCAGTTAGACATGATGAGTCGTCAGGCGTCCAGGGCGATACGGAGGGCGGCCGCGCAGGCCAGAGGTGCCAGTACCACAGCCAGTACCAGTGCGGCACCGAGCCAGGCGACAGGCGCTATCCAGGGCAATCCCTGCTGGGCGGCGGCCACGGCACCTGCGGCAAAGATTACCGCGGGCACGCACAGCGGCAGCAGCATCAAGGCGAGCAGCATACCAGAGCGCCGGGTGCCGGCCGTGAGCGCCACCAGCACCGCGCCGAGCAGGCTGAGCAGAGGCGTGGCCAGCAGCAGGGCCAGCAGCAGCACCGGAATCACGGCGGCGGGCAGGTGCAGCATCGCGGCCAGTAGCGGCGCGATCACGATCAACGGCAGCGCCGTGGTCATCCAGTGGGCGAGGATCTTCATGCCCATCATCAGCGCCAGTGGCTGCGGTGCCAGCACCAGTTGTTCCAGCGAGCCATCCTCGACATCGCTGGAGAACATCCCGTCGAGCGCCAGCAGCATCGCCAGCAGCACCGTGACCAGTATCACGCCACCGGCAATGCGCTGCAGCAGCGTGTCTTCCGGCCCCAGTGCAAACGGAAACAGCATCGTCACGATCAGGGCGTACAGCACCGGCATGGCGATATCGCCACGCCGACGCCAGGCCAGCGTGAGGTCGCGCCGCAGCATCGCCGCGCAGGCCGCGGCCAGTCCCGGGCGAGTCATGCGTGGATCCGGATGTGGCGCGGTTCGCCGCCATGGAAACTGACCGCACCATGGCTGGTCACCAGGGCCGCGCCGCCAGCGGCGAGGTGCTTCTCCAGCAGATGGTTGACCAGCGCGATGCCGATGCGGTCAAGATTCGCGTAGGGCTCGTCCAGAAGCCACAACGAGGCCGGCAGCAACAGCAGGCGGGCCAGCGCGACCCGCTTCTTCTGGCCGGCGGAGAGTCTGCGCACGGGTTCGTCCTCGAAGCCGCCAAGGCCGATTTCGGCCAGTATGGAGGTGATGCTGGAGCCTTCGCGGTAGCCGTTCAGTCCGGCCGCGATCAGCAGGTTTTCGCGCGGGCTGAGGTCGGCCTTGAGACCGAGTTGATGACCGAGGAAAAGGATCTCGCCGGTGCAGCGGTCCCGCTGCATCGGCTCGCCACGCCAGAACAGCTCACCGGCGCCCACGTGCAGCAGGCCGGCGAGGATGCGCATCAGGGTGGTCTTGCCGCTGCCGTTATCGCCCTCGATCAGCGCCAGTTCGCCGGCATCCAGCTGGAAATCAATCGGTGCGAACACCGGCTCGTCCTGGCGAAGGAAGCTCAACGCACGCGCTTCGAGCAGGGGTACAGTGAGGGTGGTGGAAATCATTGCCGTGATTGTCCGCAATGCCGAGGGTGCTTGTCCATGCGGCGCGCTGCCGCTGACGTCATGGCGGCAGCAGACGCAGGCGGGCGATGCCATCGGCCTGGCCATGCACATAAGCCAGTTGGCCGTGCTGCCGGGCCAGCGCGTCCAGCATCGCGTGGTCGGGGCCGGCCACAAACAGGCTGGGTTCGATCCAGCCGCTGGCGCCGATGCCAATGCCGGCACGGACCAGCGTCCCCGGCCATCCTCGGAACACCGTCAGCATCCCGCGCAGGGCGGCGACGTTGTCGGCCACGGCACGGGGTTGTGCGCCTGGGTTCCAGGCGGTGATGAATCCCCACTCGCGGGCGCCGACCAACGCCGACAGCGGCGGCGGCAGCGG
>JAPHUU010000136.1 GCA_026193555.1 Rhodanobacter sp. | reverse complement strand
GGCAGGTCTTCATCGAGGAACAAGGCGTGCCCGAAGCACGCGAGCGCGACGGGCTCGACGTCGATTGCTGGCATGTGCTGGCCCGCGACGAGGCCGGCCGGGTGATCGGCTGCGGCCGGCTGGCCCCGGACCACAAGATCGGCCGCATGGCAGTGCTGCCAGGGAACCGCGGCGGCGGCGTCGGCGTGGCGCTGCTGCGCGAATTGATCGGCCGCGCCCGCGTGCAGGGGTGGCCTGAAGTGACGCTGTCCGCGCAGGTCAGCGCGATCGGATTCTACGAACGTGCCGGTTTCACGGCCCATGGAGAGGTGTTCGACGATGCCGGCCTGCCGCACCGGGCGATGTCGATGACCCTCTCGAGCGCCATGAATGAAGCCGAACCGGCACGCGACCCGGGCTTGCTGCCGGCATCGGGCCGCAACGATGTCGCAGCGGCCAGACTGCAGTTGCTGAGTGAAGCGCGGCACCGCGTGGCGATCCATGTACCGATCCTGAGCAGCGACAGCTACAACAGTGTCGAGGAACTGGAGGAACTGCGGCGCATTGCGATCTCCGGCCGCGGCGCGCAGATCCGCATCCTGCTGCACGACCCGGCGGCGGCCTTGCGCAGCGATCATCGGTTGATCCCGCTGGCCCAGCGTCTGCCCAGCACGATCCAGATCCGCACACCGCTGGAAGAGGCGGACCTGGCCTGCATCTCGGCCTGTCTGCTCAATGATGCCGGCGGGTACCTCTTTCTGCCCGAGGCGGATCGCGCACAGGGTCGAGCTGCCCGTCACGATCGCGCCGGGCTGGCGCCATTGCAGCAGCATTTCGACGAAGTATGGGAACGGTCCGAGAGGAGCTCGGTACTGCAGGCACTCGACCTTTGATCGCGCAGCTGAACGCAAGCTGGCCCGATGATCGGCGTGACGGAAATCGACCGGCCACGCAACAACGGCAAGCCAGACTTCGCCTGCAGGGGTTTCGGAGCCGACGTGCATCGACAGACGGCCCACCGAATCGAACCGGGATGCGGATTTCAGCTTGCCGCTGAACCGCCAGCCAAGGTTATAATCGTTAAGATTTCATCCGGCCAAACCACCGCCTCGGCTCGGGCGGTGTGCCGGAGCTTCCTTTCCCCGCCGGTGGTAACGTGAGCAATAACCTGATTCGCGAGTTTCTCGAGTCCTCCCAGATCGCTGGCGGCAACGCCGATTACGTCGAACAGCTCTACGAGTCCTGGCTGGGCAACCCCGGCTCGGTAACTGCCGACTGGGCCACGTATTTCGAGTCCTTCAGAGGCCGTGAGGCCGGCGATGTGCCACATTCGGCGGCGATCGCCCGCATCGAGGCGGCGCAGAAACAGCACCGCAACAGCCATGGCGCGGCAGCACCGATGGACGATGTCCATGCCCGCAAGCAGGCCGGCGTGCTGCGCCTGCTCACCGCCTACCGCTCGCGCGGCCATCTGGCGGCTGATCTCGACCCACTCGGGCTTGCCGGCAAGATGGCCGCGCCCGACCTCGGCCTGGCCTTCCACGGCCTGGCCGATGCCGATCTCGATACCGAATTCGATTGCGGCACCTACGCCGGCGGTGGACAGCGACTGAAGCTGCGCGAGCTGCTGGCACGCTTGAAGAAGGTGTACGCCGGCACCATCGGCGCCGAGTTCATGTACATCAGCAACCACGAGGAGCGCAACTGGATCTACACGCGCCTCGAACAGGCCAATGGCAGTGCCGGACTGGACAAGGCCGGCAAGCAACGTGTGCTGGACGGTCTCACCGCCACCGAGGGTCTGGAGCGTTACCTCCACACCAAGTACGTGGGTCAGAAGCGCTTCTCACTGGAAGGCGGCGACAGCCTGATTCCGCTGCTCGCAGACGTGGTCAGCGCAGCCGGCGACAATGGCATCAAGGAGATGGTGATCGGCATGGCCCATCGTGGCCGCCTCAATGTGCTGGTCAACATCCTGGGCAAGCCGCCGCAGACCCTGTTCAACGAGTTCGAGGGCAAGTACGACCATCCGGACGACCCGGCGCATTCCGGCGACGTGAAGTACCACATGGGCTTTTCCGCCGACGTGAAGACGCCCAAGGGCGGCCTGCACATTGCGCTGGCGTTCAATCCGTCGCATCTGGAAATCGTCAACCCGGTGGTGGCCGGCTCGGTGCATGCACGACAGATCCGCCGCAGCGACACCACGCACACCCAGTCGATGGCGGTACTGATCCATGGCGATGCGGCGCTGGCCGGCCAGGGCGTGAACATGGAATTGTTCAACATGTCGCAGACCCGCGGCTTCAAGATCGGCGGCAGCCTGCACATCGTGGTCAACAACCAGATCGGCTTCACCACCTCGAACCCGCTGGACGCGCGCTCGACGATGTACTGCACCGACCTCGCCAAGATGGTCAACTCGCCGGTATTCCATGTGAACGGCGATGATCCGGAGGCGGTGATCGAGGTGACCCGGCTCGCCTACGAATTTCGCAAGACCTTCCGCAAGGACGTGGTGATCGATCTGGTCTGCTACCGCCGCCACGGCCACAACGAGGCCGATGAGCCTTCGGCAACGCAGCCGGTGATGTACAAAGTCATTCGTCAGCGCCCCACCGCACGCGACCTCTATCAGCAGCGACTGGTGAAGGAAGGCACCTTGGCCGAGGGCGAGGCACAAAAGCAGTTCGAAGCCTACCGCGACCGCCTGGAAGCCGGCGGAACGATGACCGACCAGGCCGCCTCGACCGACCTGACCAGCCATGTCGACTGGTCGCGCTTCATCGGCACCCGGTTGTCGATGCCGGTCGACACGCGGGTCGCGAAGAAGCGACTGGTCGAACTGGCCCGGAAGATCCTCGATCTTCCGAAGGACATGACGCTGCAGTCACGCGTGGCGAAGATCTACGACGACCGCCGCAAGATGGCTGCCGGCGAGCAGGCCGCAGACTGGGGCTTCGCCGAGAACCTCGCCTACGCCACCCTGATCGACGAGAAGCACAACCTGCGCATGGTTGGCCAGGACGCCGGCCGCGGCACGTTCTTCCACCGCCATGCCGTGCTGCATGACCAGAAGGACGGTCACACCTACCTGCCGCTGGCCACCATCCGCGCCGGTGCCGATGTGGAGGTGATCGACTCGCTGCTGAGCGAGGAGGCCGTGATGGCCTTCGAGTACGGCCACTCCACGATGGATCCGGACACCCTGCACATCTGGGAGGCCCAGTTCGGCGATTTCGCCAACGGCGCCCAGGTGGTGATCGACCAGTTCATCAGCTCGGGCGAGTCGAAGTGGAACCGTCTGTGCGGGCTGACGTTGTTCCTGCCGCACGGCTACGAAGGCCAGGGCCCGGAACACTCCTCTGCCCGTCTGGAGCGGTTCCTGCAGTTGTGCGCATTCGACAACATGCAGGTCTGCGTACCGACCACCCCGGCGCAGGACTTCCACATGATCCGTCGGCAGATGGTACGGCCCGTGCGCAAGCCGCTGATCGTGATGACACCCAAGTCGCTGCTGCGCCACAAGCTGGCCGTCTCCACTCTGGACGAGCTGGCCAGCGGCAGCTTCCAGCTGGTGATCGGCGAGCATCGTGAGCTGCCGACGAAGAAGGTCAAGCGCATGGTGCTGTGTTCCGGCAAGGTCTATTACGACCTGCTGGAAGAGGCCGAAAAGCGCCAGCTGAAAGACGTCGCGATCGTTCGCGTGGAACAGCTTTATCCGTTCCCGCGCCCGGAGGTCATTGCCGAACTGGGCAGATACGCTTCCGCCAGGGAAGTCATCTGGTGCCAGGAAGAGCCGATGAATCAGGGCGCCTGGTTCCAGATCCGTCATCACCTGCAGGCCTGCATCGGCAGCAAGCACAGCCTCTCGTACGCGGGACGCGGGCGCTCGCCGGCACCGGCGGCCGGTCATTTCAGCACCCACAACGCCGAACAATCGGCGCTCGTCGACCAGGCGCTCAGCGCGCCGATCGGCACCGATCACTCGGCAGAATAACAACCCAAGGATTGCCAATGTCCATCGAACTCAAAGTCCCCGTCCTGCCCGAGTCCGTCTCCGACGCGACCATCGCCAGCTGGCACAAGAAGGCCGGCGACGCGGTGAAGCGCGACGAAAATCTGGTCGACCTCGAAACCGACAAGGTCGTGCTTGAAGTGCCCTCGCCGGTCGACGGCGTGCTGAAGGAAATTCGCCACGAAGTGGGCGACACGGTGAACAGCGAGCAGATCATCGCGATCATCGAGGAAGGCGCGGTCGCCGCGCCGGCCAAGGATGAGCCGAAGGCTGCCGCACCGGCCAAGGCCGAGGCACCGAAGGCTGCCGCGCCGTCGAAGGCCAGCGCGGATCTGTCGCCGGCCGGCCTGCGCGTCGCCACCGAGGAGAACATCGACGCCTCCAAGGTCGCCGGCACCGGCCGCGATGGCCGCGTCACCAAGGAAGACCTGGTCAACTACGGCAAGAGCGGTGCTGCCGCCGCGCCGGTCGCAAAGCCGACTCCGGGCGCCCGTCCGCAAGAACGTGTGCCGATGACCCGCATGCGCGCCAAGATCGCCGAGCGCCTGATGCAGTCGAAAAACTCGATCGCCATGCTTACCTCGTTCAACGAGGTGAATCTGGCCGAGGTGGTGAAGATGCGCAAGTCGCTGGGCGAGCAGTTCCAGAAGACCCACGGCATCAAGCTCGGCTTCATGAGCTTCTTCGTCAAGGCCGCGGCCGAGGCGCTGAAGCGCCACCCGATCGTCAATGCGTCGGTCGACGGCAACGATGTGATCTATCACGGCTACCAGGACATCTCAATCGCCGTGTCCACCGAAAAGGGCCTGGTGACACCGGTGCTGCGCGACGTGCAGGACATGGGTTTCGCCGACATCGAGCAGGGCATATCTGATTACGCCAAGAAGGCGCGCGACGGCAAGCTGAGCCTCGACGACCTGCAGGGCGGCACGTTCACCATCACCAACGGCGGCACCTTCGGCTCGCTGCTGTCCACGCCGATCGTCAACCCGCCGCAAAGCGCAATTCTGGGCATGCACACGATCAAGGACCGCGCGATCGTCGTGAACGGCCAGGTGATCGCCGCGCCGATGATGTACATCGCGATCTCCTATGACCACCGCATCATCGACGGCAAGGACGCGGTGCTGTTCCTGGTCGATATCAAGGATCAACTGGAGAACCCGCAGCGGATGCTGCTGGGCCTCTGATCGCGGCCCCCGCGATCAGAAAATAGGTAACGGCGCTCTGGTGCCAGGCATCGCCTGAAACGACAACGCGGAACCGGTTGTCTTCGTCGCACCAGAGCCCATCTTCCGCTCCACCAGCGAGCATTGGCTCGCCAGCAAGGAATCAAGCCATGAGCGACAAATTCGATGTCATTTTCATCGGTGCCGGCCCGGCCGGCTACGTGGGCGCGATCCGCGCCGCGCAGCTGGGTCTGAAGGTCGCCTGCATCGATTTCTTCGCCGGCACTGACGGCAAGCAGGCGCTGGGTGGCACCTGCCTCAACGTGGGCTGCATTCCGTCCAAGGCGCTGCTGGACTCTTCGCGCCAGTTCCACAACCTCACCCACAGCTTCGACGTGCACGGCATCAGCGCGGACAACCCGCGCATCGACGTGCCGACCTTCATCGGTCGCAAGGACAAGATCGTCAAGCAGTTCACCGGCGGCGTGGCACAGCTGTTCAAAGCCAACAAGGTCACGCCGTTCTTCGGCAGGGGCAAGCTGCTCAAGGGCAACAGCGTCGAGATCACCGCCGCCGACGGCAGCAAGCAGACCATCAGCGCCACCAATGTCGTGCTCGCCTCTGGTTCGACCCCGATCGAGCTGCCGTTCGCCAAATTCGATGGCAAGGCGATCGTCGACAACGCCGGCGCGCTCGACTTCACGGAAGTACCGAAGCGCCTGGGCGTGATCGGCGCCGGCGTGATCGGCCTGGAGCTGGGCAGCGTGTGGAAGCGACTCGGCAGCGAGGTCACCATCATCGAGGCCTTGCCGGACTTTCTCGGCGCTGCCGAT
>JAPHUU010000411.1 GCA_026193555.1 Rhodanobacter sp. | reverse complement strand
TCCATCTGCGACTTCACGCGCCCGCGTATGCGCTTCTCGACCTGCTGCAGGTCCATCTCGCCATCCACCAGACCAATCAGCAGCTCAAGGCGCTGTCCAACGTCGGCAGTCTCCAGCACTTTCTGCTTGTCGGACATGCGCACCGAGAGATGCGCGGCGATGGAGTCCGCCACCCTGGACGGGTCATCAATGCCCGAAAGGCTGGCCAGCACTTCGGGCGGCAGTTTGCGGCTCTGCTTGACCAGCTGCTCGAACAGGGAAATCAACGTGCGCGAGACAACGTCCAGCTCCCGTTCCTTGACGTTGTAGACCGACTCGATCACACGGGATCTGGCGGTCAGCATGCCGCCTTCCTCCTGGTAGTCCTCTACGGTCACGCGCGACTGACCCTCGACCAGTACCTTCACCGTGCCATCAGGCAACTTCAGCAGCTGCAGAACGCCCGCCAGCGTACCCACCTGGTGCAGGTCGTCGATCTCCGGATCATCGATATCCGGGCTTTTCTGCGCTACCAGCAGGATCTGCCGTTCGCCCTCCATCGCACGCTCCAGCGCACGCATGGATTTGTCGCGACCGACGAACAGAGGGATCACCATGTGCGGATAGACCACCACATCACGCAGTGGCAGTACCGGCAGAGCGTCCAGCGCAGCAGGAAGGGGGGCGTTCTTGGCCATGACAGAGGGAGTCCTCGGAAAAACGAATCAGGGTTGGTTCCGACACTGCGCCGGGCACCGCTACAGGTCAAGTGGTGGCAAAAAGCGGTTCACTCAAGGCATGGCAGGCGCAAAATGCAAACGGCCCCGACGAAATCGCCGGAGCCGCCATTGTGGCGCGCTTTCTGTCGATCAGGCGGCGTCGCTGCCGCCTTCTCCGGCAACACGCTGCTGAAGGTTGCCGCGATAGATCAGGTATGGCTCAGCCTGGCCGTCGATCACCGCGTCATCCACGACGACTTTGCTGACGTGCTCCAGCGACGGCAGTTCGTACATGGTGTCCAGCAATACCTGCTCCAGGATCGTCCGCAGGCCACGGGCGCCGGTCTTGCGCTTGAGCGCCTTCTTGGCGATCGCCTGCAAGGCCTCGGGGCGGAACTCCAGTTCCACCTCTTCCATCTCGAACAGCTTCTTGAACTGCTTGGTGACCGCGTTCCGGGGCTCGGTGAGGATCTTCACCAATGCCGGTTCGTCCAGCTCATCCAGCGTAGCCACTACCGGCAGGCGGCCGACGAATTCAGGAATCAGCCCGAAACGCACCAGATCGGCCGGCTCCACATCGGCGAGCACCTTGCCCAGGTTCTCGGTGCGCTCCTTGCTGCGCACTTCTGCCGAAAACCCGATGCCGGTGGTCTCGGAACGCTGCTGAATCACCTTTTCCAGGCCGGCAAACGCACCGCCGCAGATGAACAGGATATTTTTCGTGTCTACCTGCAGGAATTCCTGCTGCGGATGCTTGCGGCCACCCTGCGGCGGCACCGAGGCGAGCGTGCCTTCGATCAGTTTCAGCAGGGCCTGCTGCACACCTTCACCAGAAACGTCACGGGTGATCGAGGGGTTCTCACTCTTGCGTGAGATCTTGTCGATCTCGTCGATATAAACGATGCCCGACTGCGCCTTCTCGACGTCGTAGTCGCATTTCTGCAACAGCTTCTGGATGATGTTTTCCACGTCTTCGCCGACATATCCAGCCTCGGTGAGGGTGGTGGCGTCGGCGATCGTGAACGGCACGTTGAGCAGCCGCGCCAGCGTCTCGGCCAGCAAGGTCTTGCCCGACCCGGTTGGCCCGATCAGCAGGATATTGGACTTGCCCAGCTCGATCTCATCGCTCTTCTGGCGCGACTCAATGCGCTTGTAGTGGTTGTACACGGCCACCGCCAGCGCCTTTTTCGCGCGGGTTTGGCCAACCACATACTGATCCAGCGACTCGCGAATCTCCCGCGGCTTGGGCAGCTGGGTGCGCCCGGAGGCAGCCTTCTCCTCCAGCTCCTCGCGAATGATATCGTTGCACAGCTCCACACATTCGTCGCAAATGAACACCGATGGGCCCGCGATCAGCTTGCGCACCTCATGTTGGCTCTTGCCACAAAAGGAGCAATAGAGAATCTTGCTGCTGTCGCTGGAACGCCCCTGCCGGTCATCACTCATATTTTCGATCCCACTGGTATCACTGAATGCGCCGCGAGAATAACACACGGCCCCGCGTCTGCCTGCGCATGCGGTGCCGATTTCGCGGTTTAGGGGTGGGAGCTGGAATCAGGCGGACTTGACCGTCTCGCCGGCCCGCTTGTCGAGCACTTCGTCGACCAGGCCATACGCCTGCGCATCGACGGCGCTCATGAAGCGGTCACGCTCCATGTCCAGCTCGATTTTCTCGATCGGTTGGCCGGTATGTTCGACGTACAGCCGATTCAGTCGTTCACGGACATACAGGATTTCCCGCGCCTGGATTTCGATATCGGTCGCCTGCCCCTGCGCACCACCGGAAGGCTGGTGAATCATGATGCGTGAATTGGGCAGCGCAAAGCGCTTGCCTTTGGCACCGGCCATCAGCAGGAACGAGCCCATGCTGCAGGCCTGACCAATACACATCGTGCTGACATTGGGCTTGATGAACTGCATGGTGTCGTAGATCGCCAGACCCGCGGTGACCGAACCACCCGGGCTGTTGATGTAGAACTGGACGTCCTTGTCCGGATTCTCCGATTCAAGGAACAGCATTTGCGCAACGATCAGGTTTGCCACCTGATCGTTGACCTCGCCTACCAGGAAGATGACCCGTTCCTTCAGCAGCCGCGAATAGATGTCATAGGAGCGCTCGCCGCGAGCGGTCTGCTCGACGACCATCGGTACCAAATTGAGGTTCTGGATCTGATCCATCGCCATGCTTGCAGCTCTCCTGTTGGTATGCCCGAGACGTGACTCAGGCGTTAGCCGGGCGCATCACATCATCGAAACTGAGGTCGATCTGGGTCGTCTTGGCATTCTCCGCCACCCACTCGGCAACTTGATCCTCGATCACGCGATTTTGCAGCCCAGACATCAATTGGGGGTCGCCGTTGTACAGTTCAATGACCTTTTCCGGTTCCTCGTAAGTCGAGGCGATCGCGGCAAGGTGCTCAGCGATGCGATTGCGGTCGACCTTGAGCCCCTGCTTGCGCGCTATTTCGCCCATCAGAAGACCCGCAACCACCCTCTTGCGCGCCATTGGCAGTGCTGCCTCGATCAGCTGCGGTGGTGCTTGCTGACCACTCGGAACACTACCTGCCGCCAAGGTCTGTGCCTCGGACTGAACCATCATCTTCGGCACATCCAGTTCAGCGTGTGCATCGGCCAGTTTTTCCGCCACTTCGGATTTCAACCGCGCCATGAGCGCCGCCTTCAATTCACGCTCGAGATTCGCCCGAACCTCCTTGCGGAACGACTCCAGGTCGCCATCCTCGATACCGAACAGCTTGGCAAACTCGCCGTCGATCTCCGGTAGCTTCGGCTCCTGCACCTTGATGATCTGGAAACTCACCATCGCGGTCTTGCCGGCCAGCTGGTCGTTGCGGAAATCTTCGGGGAAGGCAACTTCGGCGTCGAAACTGTCATTGGCCTTGCGACCGGCAAGCGTCTCGTCCAAAGCCTTGAACAGCGCACCTGAACCCAGCACGCTACCCGCCCGCTCCAGACCTTCGGCCGGGAACCGGTAGTCGCCGGCCACAGCCGCGTATTCGAACATCACGAAGTCGCCATCAACCGATGCCCGATCAACCTCCTCGAAACTCCGCCGCTGCAAGCGCAGGGTCTCCAGCATCTTGTCGATGTCGGCATCGGTGACCATCGCCACCGGACGACTGATCTCCAGCGCACTGACATCGACATCGGGAAACTCGGGCATGATCTCGAACGTGGCGGTATAGGCGATTTCGCCATTCTCGGGCCGGCCAGTCGTGTTGATCGCGGGATTGGCGATGGGCTGCAGCTTCTCCTGCTCCACCGCCTCGCGCAACGTCGTTCCGATCAGATCGGACAAGACCTCGCCACGCACCTGCTCGCCAAAGCGCTGCTTGATCACCGTGGTCGGAACCTTGCCGGGTCGAAATCCCTTCAGGCGAACCGTCCGCCCCATCTCGGCAATTCGCGCACTCACCTGCGTCTCGAACCGCTCCGCGGGAAACTTCACCGTGAGCTTGCGCTCGAGCGCACCGATGTTCTCAACCGAAACCTGCATGACGTCTCCTGGTACTACCTGAGTGTTGTGGCCCGACACACGCGCCATGGCGACCATGGCCGCCAGAAAAATGAAAAGGAACCACGGATCTGGTGCGAAAGGGGGGACTCGAACCCCCACGGGGTTAACCGCCAGAACCTAAATCTGGTGCGTCTACCAATTCCGCCACTCTCGCCTGCCACCCGTATCAGACTTGCGCAAGTACAGGATTTCCGGATCGATTCGTCACCCGAACAACGGGCCCGACGTGCCAATCCACCCTGTATTCGCCTCGCCAACCTAAGTCAATGATTCCCTTATACGAAAGCGGATCATTTTACGATTGCATCGCCTTGCAGCACAAGCAGGTTGTCAGCTGCCGCGAGCCCGCGCCAGCAACGACAGGCACATGCCCCACCACCCAGTCACTCGAAACTGAGGACTGACAACTGACCGGCGCGCAAGCGACGGCCCCGGAAAGCAAAACGCCGATCGCTGAGGATCGGCGTTTTGCTTGATTGGTGGGCCGTGAAGGATTCGAACCTTCGACCAATTGATTAAGAGTCAACTGCTCTACCAACTGAGCTAACGGCCCAATAAAACCGGGCTTGAAACTGGGGTGGATGATGGGATTCGAACCCACGACAACCGGAATCACAATCCGGGACTCTAACCAGCTGAGCTACACCCACCATAAAT
>JAPHUU010000257.1 GCA_026193555.1 Rhodanobacter sp. | reverse complement strand
TGGGGCAGCGAGTCGCACGCGATGGAGACCGGCGCCAGCGGCAGCGGCGCGATCAATTACACCTTGCGCCAACCGCTGGGCGTGGTGGGCTGCATCAGTCCGTGGAACCTGCCGCTGTACCTGTTCACCTGGAAGATTGCACCGGCCCTGGCCAGCGGCAACACGGTCGTGGCCAAGCCCTCGGAAATCACCCCGTGCACCGCCGCACTGCTGGGCGAGCTCAGCATCGAGGCCGGCTTCCCGCCCGGCGTGCTGAACATCGTGCAGGGCCGAGGCCCGAGCGTGGGTCAGGCGATCGTGGAACACTCGTCGGTGAAGGCGGTTTCCTTCACCGGCAGCACCGCCACCGGCACGCGGATCGCCAGCGTGGCGGCGCTGCAGTTCAAGAAGGTTTCGCTGGAAATGGGCGGCAAGAATCCGGCCATCGTGTTTGCCGATGCCGATCTTTCCGAGGAGAACCTGGACACCATCGTGCGCTCGGGTTTTGCCAACCAGGGCGAAATCTGCCTGTGCGGCTCGCGCCTGCTGGTGCAGCGATCCATCTACGAAACGTTCCGCGCGCGTTACCTGGCGAAAGTTCAGGCCCTGCGCGTGGGCGATCCGGATGACGCGCACAGCGACCTCGGCGCGGTGGTCTCCGCCGCCCACCAGGCCAAGGTGCTCGGCTGCATCGAACAGGCTCGCGCCGATGGCGGCCAGCTGCTGTGCGGTGGCACGGCGGTCAACCTGGCCGGACGCTGCGCCGACGGCTGGTTCATCGCGCCGACCGTGATCGAGGGCCTGCCATCGTCAGCGCCGACCAATCAGCAGGAGATCTTCGGCCCGGTGGTCAGCCTGATCCCGTTCGAGGACGAGGCGGAAGCGCTGGCGATCGCCAATGACAGCCGCTATGGTCTGGCCGCCTCGCTGTGGACACGGGATCTTTCGCGTGCCCACCGGCTTGCCGGACAGCTCGAATTCGGCATCGTCTGGATCAACTGCTGGCTGCTGCGCGACCTGCGCACGCCGTTCGGCGGCGCCAGGCAATCCGGACTCGGACGCGAGGGCGGCGTTGAGGCGTTGCACTTCTTCACCGAACCGAAAAACGTCTGCATCCGCTACTGAAGGAAATTCACCGATGAAAGCCACCCTTCCGGAAATCACGTCTTGACCAGTCCCCTGCAGGATCTTCTCGACGGCAATCGCCGCTGGTCCGCCACGATGCGCGCGCAGGATCCGCACTTCTTCGCGAGCCTGGCCGGCCAGCAGTCACCCCGGTACCTGTGGATCGGCTGCTCCGATTCGCGCGTGCCGGCCACCCAGATCGTGGATCTGCCGCCGGGCGAGATCTTCGTGCAGCGCAATGTGGCGAACGTGGTGGCGCACAGCGATCTCAATTGCCTCAGCACGATCCAGTTCGCGGTGGACATCCTCAAGGTCGAGCACATCATCATCGTCGGCCACTATGGCTGCGGCGGCGTCCAGGCGGTGCTGGACGAGCGCCGGCTGGGTCTGGTCGACAACTGGCTGCGGCATGTCGGCGACGTGGCCGAGAAACACTCCGCGATGCTCGCCGGGCTGGACCTGATGACGCTGCGCAACGCCCGCCTGTGTGAGCTCAACGCGATCGAGCAAGTTACCAATGTCTGCCGTACCACGATGGTGATGGACGCATGGGAACGCGGCCAGAAGCTGTCGGTGCATGCATGGTGCTACAGCCTGGACAACGGCCACATGAATGATCTGGCCATGCACGTCAACTCGCGTGCGTCGCTGCAACCCGCCTATGAACAGGCGCTGCAACGGCTGCTGACACCCCCGGCGGTGACAGGATGAACGACATCATCCGCACCGATGCCGCGCCGGCACCGGTGGGCGCCTACCCGCACGCACGGCGGGTGGGCGACCTGCTGTTCCTGTCCGGCGTCGGCCCTCGCCAGCCGGGCAGCGACGCGATCCCCGGCAACGTGCACGATGCCCACGGCCAGCTGATCGGCTACGACATCGAGGCGCAGTGTCGGCAGGTGTTCGCCAACGTGCGCGCCATCCTGGAAGCCAGCGGTGCGGCATGGTCCGACCTGGTCGATGTCACCGTATTCCTGACCGACATGCAGCGCGACTTCGCCGCCTACAATCGCCTCTACGCGGAGTCTTTCGCGGATGTCGATGCCTGCCGCACCACCCTCGGC
>JAPHUU010000047.1 GCA_026193555.1 Rhodanobacter sp. | reverse complement strand
GGTGAACAGCAGGCACACCACGGCCAGTACCAGAAGCACGGTCATCGGCATGCGCAGCCAACTGCTCCAGTCGGTCATCATCGTCGTCCATCCATCGGCAGGGCCGCCTTCAACACGCATCATAACCAGCCGCCGCTGCGGGTGAGGCGGCGTGCGTCGCTATACTGCAACCGCTCCCAAGGAATCCCGCCATGCGCCGATCGATCCTGTTGCTTTTGCTTGGCCTGTTGGCCGCCACGCTGACCGGCTGTGGCCAGAAGGGCCCGCTGGTGCTGCCGACCCGTCCCGCGCCTGCGGGCACGGCAGCGGTACCGGGCACGCCGGCCGTTGCGGGAAGTACCATCCGGCCGGACAGCGGCCCGCGCTGAGCGGCCGCGTCGACCATGCCCTTGTGCTTTTCGAAGATGCACGGCATCGGCAACGACTTTGTCGTGCTGGATTGCCGCCACGAGGCCTTTGCGCTGAACCGGGCGCAGATCCGTGCCCTGGCTGATCGCCATACCGGCGTGGGCTTCGACCAGCTGCTCAGCGTGGAGCCGCCGCGCGATCCCACCTGTGCGTTCTACTACGGCATCTGGAATGCCGATGGCTCGCCTTCGGGCCAGTGCGGCAATGGTGCGCGCTGCGTGGCGGCGTGGCTGCATCGGGCCGGCGTCCTGCCACTCGGCGACATGGTGCTGCTGGAAAGCCCCTCCGGCCCGGTCACGGTGCGGCTGCTGGAACCGAACCTGGTCGCCGTCGACATGGGTGAGCCGGTGTTCGAGCCGGCGCGGATCCCTTTCGCTGCCGAACGAGCGACGGATCGCTATCGCGTTGCCGTTGGCGCCGAAACCCTGGAGATCGGCGCGGTGTCGATGGGCAACCCGCACGCGGTGGTGACCGTGGACGACCTGCACGCCGCGGAGCTGGACAGGTGGGGACCGATGCTGTCCGGTCATCCGGATTTCCCCCAGGGTGCCAACGCCGGTTTCGTGCAGCGGCTGGACCGCAGCCACCTGCGACTGCGGGTGCATGAGCGTGGCGCGGGCTGGACCCGGGCCTGCGGCACCGGTGCCTGCGCCGCGATGGCAGTGTTGCATCAGCGTGATGCGGTTGGCGATCACGTGAGGGTGGAACTGCCTGGCGGCACGCTGCAGATCGACTGGTCCGGAGCCGGCCAGCACCTGTGGATGACCGGCCCGGCGGCGTTCGCGTTCGAGGGCAGCTGGACCGTGCCGGCCATCACCGACTGACGCGCGGCTTGATGCGCGCCCCGGTCCATCGCACACTCCAGCAGGTCGACGCGCCTTCGATCTCGCCCCGCTTCGCTTTGAGGACACCCGCGCATGACCGCAAGCCTGCTCGATGACGCCACCCAGGCCCGGGTGGTTGCTGCCTACCTGAAGAGCCATCCGGATTTCTTCAGCGACTATCCCGAGCTGGCCTCGCAGTTGACGATGCCGCGCGAGGATGGTCCGGTGTCCTCGCTGGCGATCTATCAGTTGCAGAGTCTGCGCGAGAAAAACGCCGAGCTGGAGCAGCGCCTGGTCGAGCTGATCGCGATCGCCGCCGAGAACGAAAGCCTGATGGAGCGGGTACACGCGCTGACCGTGGCACTGCTGCGCGCCAACACGATGGAAGTGACTGCGCGCAGCGTGGTGGCCAAGCTGACCGCGGATTTTCATACCGAACAGGTGCGCCTGTTGCTGTTCGGCAAGCACCCGCAGATGCCGCGCACCGAATGGTTGCAGCTGATTGCGGAAGGTCCGTCCGCGTTGCCGGAATTCTCCGATTTCCTCAATCAGAACGAGCCGCTGTCAGGGCGGTTGCCAGCCAACAAACTGATGCGCCTGTTCGGCGAGAAGGGGGCGGAGATCCGCTCGGTAGCGATGATGCGGCTGGGCGATGCCGGCCTGCTGGTGATCGGCAGCGGCAATCCGGACCGGTTCCAGCCCGGGATGGGCACGCTGTTCCTGAAGATGATCGCCGCCACCATCACCGCCGCGCTGGCGCGAGCGCGGGACGTCGCCTGAGTCGGCGGTGACTCCGGAACGCCAGATCGACGACTGGCTGGCCCGCCTCGCCAGCGAGCGCCATGCCTCGCCGCACACGATCGCCGCGTACCGGCGGGATCTGGCCAAGCTGCTGCGCTACATGCACGCCCAGCAGCTGGCCGATTTTGCGGCACTGGACGCAAACCGGATGCGCGGCTTCATCGCCGCCGAGCATCGTGCCGGGCTGGCGCCGAAGAGCCTGCAGCGGCTTCTGTCATCCTGCCGCAGCCTGTTTCGTCAGCTCAACCGCGAAGGCCTGCTGCCGCATGACCCGATGCTCGGGGTGCGTGGCCCCAAGGTGCGCCGCAAGCTGCCGCAGGTACTCGACGTCGACGAGGCCGCCGCGCTGGTCGAGACCGACAGTGGCGGCAAGCTGGCCGTACGCGACCGCGCCATGCTGGAGCTGTTCTATTCCAGCGGCCTGCGCTTGTCCGAGCTGGTCGGCCTGTGCTGGCTGGCGCTGGATCTGGATGGCGGCGAAGTGCGCGTGCTCGGCAAGGGCAACAAGACCCGGATCGTGCCGGTGGGCCGGCACGCGGTCGCCGCCCTGCGCGCACTCGGCGCGGAACAGGGCATGGCACCCGACAGCGCCGTGTTCCGCGGTCGCGGTGGCGCGCCGATCAACCCGCGCACGGTGCAGCTGCGGATGAAGACGCTGGCACTGCAGCAGGGCATTCCGAAACCCATCCACCCGCATCTGCTGCGCCACACATTCGCCAGCCACATGCTGGAATCCTCCGGTGACCTGCGCGCGGTGCAGGAGCTGCTCGGCCAT
>JAPHUU010000134.1 GCA_026193555.1 Rhodanobacter sp. | reverse complement strand
TGCGTCAGGCGCTGTGGCGACACGGTGCGCCGGCTGTCCGCATTGGTGGTGCGTGCGCGATAGCCGAAGCGCAACTGCCTGCGCTCAAGTACCGCGCCGGCGACGATGCGGAACACCTGCTGGTCGAGCTTGCGCTCGCCCCACGGAATCACCCGGATACGCTCCATCGGCAGCGCCTTGCCGCTGCCCTGGCCGGAAAGCAGACCCTCGATGCGGGCCTTGAACGGCGCCAGCGCGCCGGCCAGCACGCCCGGACCGGAGCGGCTGATCAACTCGTTCAGCGCCAGCAGTGCGGCCAGCTCGTCGGAGGTCAGCCACAGCCCCGGCAGCTCGAAGCGTTCGCCTTCCCCGACCTCGTAGCGGAACGCGGCCTGCTCGGTGCCTGCGCTCTCGATCGGCGCCCCCAGTGCGTCACGCAGGAACGCGACATCGCGGTACAGCGTCGCGCGCGAGCATTCCAGCTCGCCGAGCAGGCGAGACAGGGGAACCGGGTAGTGCGCCGATTTCAGCAGCCGGTGCAGGGTGAGTATGCGTTCGTAGCGATCCATGGGACTCGTCGGCATAGTCTGGGGTGGGGAGCATTGTGCAGCATGCGGGCGGTCGATGGCCGCCGCAAGTCTTCCCGGTGCGTCGCGCTGGCGCTGACCAGACACTCCGACGCCTCGTTCATTGCAAATTCAATCCGGCCCGTTCAAGGTAGACGGCTTGACATGGTTTGAGCGTTGGAATCAATCGATGAAAAATACCTTGATCGCCAGCCTGTTGCTGGCCGCCCTGGCCAGTTTTGCCGCGCAGGCACAGGACGCCACCTCACCCGTCAGCAGCGGTGGCTGGAGCGGTTCGGGCGAGTTCGGCTTTGCCTCGGCCACGGGCAATTCGCGCTCGCAGAATCTCAACGCCAAGTTGGGACTCAACCAGGAAAACGACCTGTGGAAGAACAGTTTCTACCTCAATGCCCTGCGTTCCAAGAGCCAGCAGAAAGTGGTCGATGCCGTCGGCAACACCGTCACCGAATTCAACACCACCGCGAACCGCTATGACGGCGGTGCATCGGCTGGCCTCAAGCTCGACCCGCGCAGCTACATCGTCGGCGCCACCCGCTACGAGCACGACGATTTCGGCGCCAACCGGTGGCAGGGCGTGGTCTCGCTCGGCTATGGCTACATCGCCCTGAAGGACGAGCGCAACGAGCTCTCGTTTGAAATCGGTCCGGGTTACAAGCGCTACCAGCCGGCCGACCTGAATGTGCAGATCAACGGCGTCGCCGTGCCGCAGCACCGGGCGGCCGTGAGTGAAGCGGTGGCGCGTGGCCTGGTCAACTACAAGTACAAGATCACCGACAACACCTCGTTCGAGGATACGTTCCTGATGGAAGCGGGCTCGAGGAACAGCTACCTGCAGAACGATGCCGGTGTGGCAGTCAGCGTGACCCGCAAGCTGGCGCTGAAGGTCGGTTTCCAGCTGCGCCACAACAGCGACGTGCGGCCAGGGGTGCGGAAAAGCGACACGCTGACCACCACCAACCTCGTCTACAGCCTTTGAGGGAGAACGTGGGACGGGGAGCGGTCAGACCGCGCCGCTTTTCGCACCGGTTCCCCGTGCCCCGCCCTGATCGCCGTTGCCGTCAAAGTCCGAGCAGTTCGCCGGCACCTTGCTCGAGCAAGGCGGCCGCCACCTGCTGGCCCAGCGCGACCGCCTGATCGCCGGCGATGCTGCCTTCGGCAAGCAGCAGTCGGCCGCTGGCCGCGTCGCCAACCATCCCGCGCAGATGCAGGCCGTGTTCGCCCAGCAAGCACCAGGCACCGACCGGTACCGTGCAACTGCCGCCCAGTGCATGGTTCATCGCGCGCTCGGCACCTACCGTCAGGCGCGTGTCCGCATCGTCCAGCGTTGCCAGCAGCGCCAGCACGGCAGGGTGGTCTTCACGCGCCTCGATCGTGATCGCCGCCTGGCCCGGTGCCGGCAGCCAATGCGGCGCGGCCAGCCGCGAACGGATGCGCGCGGCCAGTCCGAGGCGCTCCAGGCCGGCACAGGCCAGCACGATCGCGTCGTAATGGCCGGCATCGAGCTTGCCCAGCCGGGTGCCGACATTGCCGCGCAGGTCGAGCAGTTGCAGATCCGGACGCAGCGCGCGCAGCTGTGCCTGCCGCCGCAACGACGAGGTGCCGACCCGCGCGCCCTGTGGCAGCGACGTCAGATCCCGGTATGCGTTGCTGACGAAGGCGTCGGCGGCATCCGCGCGCGGCAGGATCGCCGGCAGGCTGAAGCCCGGCTCCAGCGTGGCCGGCACGTCCTTCAACGAGTGCACGGCCAGATCGGCGCGGCCTTCCAGCATCGCCACCTCCAGTTCCTTCAGGAACAGGCCCTTGCCGCCGATGGTGGCCAGCGGCTGGTCGAGAACCTCGTCGCCGCGGGTGCTCATCGGCACCAGCTCGACCGACAATCCAGGGTGAGCGGCGCGCAACAGCGCAGCCACATGCTCGGCCTGCCACAGCGCAAGCGCGCTCTTGCGGGTGGCGATCCGCAGGGTGGGAAGACTCATCGGAACTCCACGACATTGGGCAAGGTCGTATTGTCGCGTAGATTGCCGGCGCCGACATCGCGCAGGTGCACGGGCGGGCGCGACGTATCAGCGCAGGTGGTCAACCGGCTACCACCATGGAACCCTGTAAAGTAACCCCCATCGCCATGCCATCGCCGGACACGATGGCCGGCACATCTCGGGAGCGCATCATGCAAAGCGGCAATCCGGCACTCAACAAGAACACCTTTCTCGACGCCGCCAGCGGCGCGCTGGTGTCCCACGGCGACGACGTCATGACGATCAACGGCACGGTCAACAAGACCGGTCTGCTGCTGGTACTGGCATTGATCGGCGCGATGTACAGCTGGAGCCAGTTCCATGGCCCGGCCAGCCTGCCGTCGATGATGCCCTTGATGCTGGGCGGTGCGCTCGGCGGCCTGGCGCTGGCCATGATCACCATCTTCAAGAAGACCTGGGCACCCTATACCGCGCCGATGTACGCACTGGTCGAGGGCGTGTTCATTGGCGGCCTGTCGGCAATCTTCGAGATGCGCTATCCAGGCATCGTGATGCAGGCGGTCGGCCTCACCTTCGGCGTGATGGCCGCCCTGCTGCTGGCCTATCGCAGCGGACTGATCCGCGCCACCGAGAAATTCAAGCTCGGCGTGGTCGCCGCCACCGGCGGCGTGTTCCTGCTGTACCTGGCCAACATGGTGATGGGCTTCTTCGGTCACTCGATGGGTTTCATCAATGGCCACAGCGGCATGGGCATCGCGTTCAGCGCGGTGGTGGTGGTGATCGCCGCACTGAACCTGATCCTCGACTTCGACATGATCGAATCCGGCGTCAACGCCCGCGCGCCGAAGTACATGGAGTGGTACGGCGCGTTCGCGCTGGTGGTCACCCTGGTGTGGCTGTACCTGGAACTGCTGCGACTGCTGTCGAAGCTGCAATCGCGCAACTGAGGCGTCGCGTTATCGGCGCGATGACGTCGGTCCGGCGTCACAAGAGAAAGGCGCGGTCGACCGCGCCTTTCTCTTGCCTGCCTGCTGATCACCGCCGCCGCGGGGACGGTGTGATCCTCAAACCGGCGGAGCCGGTTCCGCCGCCGGCAGCATGGGGTCGCCGAAGGACTGGCCACCGTGGTGGTCGGCGGCCAGCAGCATGTAGAACCCGGGTACCACGAACAGGGTGAACACGGTGCCGATCGCCAGGCCGGTGGTGATCACCAGGCCCATGTTGAAGCGCCCGGCGGCACCGGCACCGGAGGCGATCACCAGCGGCAGCACGCCCAGCACCATCGCCGCCGTGGTCATCAGGATCGGGCGCAGGCGCACCGCGGAGGCGTGTTCGATCGCCTCGCGCTTGGACATGCCGCCCAGCTGCGACTGGTTGGCGAACTGCACGATCAGGATGCCGTGCTTGCTGATCAG
>JAPHUU010000247.1 GCA_026193555.1 Rhodanobacter sp. | reverse complement strand
GGCACCCTCCAGCGCAATGGCGACCGAATACGGCGAGGCGGAGATCTCCGCGGTGTTCCGTCCCAACGGCACCACCATGCCCTCCACTGCGGCCTACCGGGCTCTGCTGACCAACCAGTTCCGCGACTACCGACTGCAGGTGGACGGGCTGGTCGACCGACCGGCCACGCTGTCGATCGACGACCTGAAGCAGCTCGACACCCGCACGCAGATCACCCGGCACGATTGCGTGGAAGGCTGGAGCGTGATCGGCAAGTGGCAGGGCACGCTGCTGTCGTCCCTGCTCGATCATGTCGGCGTCGATCCAAAGGCACGCTTCGTGGTGTTCCACTGTTTCGACGAGATGGATCCGGGCGTGCCGTACTACGAGAGCGTGGATCTGGCCGAGGCACGGCATCCGCAGACCCTGCTGGCATTTGCGCTGAACGGCCAGCCGGTGCCGGTGCCGAACGGTGCACCGCTTCGGCTGCGGGTCAGCCGGCAGCTTGGCTACAAGCAGGCCAAGTACATCCGCCGGATCGAACTGGTGCACTCGTTCGAGGCCATCGGCGATGGCAACGGCGGCTACTGGGAAGACCAGGGTTACGAGTGGTACGCCGGCATCTGAGCGGCGCCGGATCGTCACCGCCAAGGGGCATATAGACCGGCGGACCGTCAGTCTCTTAGGATCGAAGAGGTGATACCCCCCTCCCCATGACAGGTAACTGCTTGTGAAGCGATTGCTTTTTGCCACCCTGGCGATGTCCGCCTGTTCGGTCGTGCTGGCTGCCAGCCCACCGACATTCAGCCCCAAGCGCCTGTCCGCCGAGGACAGAACCCTCTCCTCCGACGCGTTCGCGGGCCGTGGCCCGGACACGCCGGCCGAAAACAAGACGATCAATTATGTCGTCTCGCAGATGAAGGCCGCAGGCCTGCAACCCGGTGGCGACATCAAGCATGGCAAGCGCACCTGGACCCAGGCGGTGCCGTTGCTGCGCAGCGAGATCATCGGCGCGCCGATGCTGGCCATCGACATGAGCGGAAAGCGCGAGACGCTGACCCAGGGCAAGGAAATCGCCGTACGTGCGCCGATGGACGGCTCGACCTCGGTGGCGATCGTCAATGCGCCGCTGGTGTTCGTCGGCTATGGCGTGAAGGCACCCGAGCGCCGATGGGACGACTTCAAGGGCGTCGACCTGCATGGCAAGATCGCCGTGGTGCTGGTCAACGATCCCGATTTCGAGACCGGCAAGGGTGACTTCGGCGGCAAGGCCATGACCTACTACGGCCGCTGGACCTACAAGTACGAGGAAGCCGCACGCCAGGGTGCGCTGGGCATGCTGGTGGTGCACGAGACCGCGCCGGCCTCGTACGGCTGGGCCACGGTGAAGAACTCGAACATCAACACGATGTTCGACATCGTCCGCGACAAACCGTCCGCGGAACACCCGCAGGTGGAAGGCTGGATCCAGCGCGATCTGGCAGTGGCGATGTTCAAGCATGCCGGGCTGGATTTCGATGCACTCAAGAAGCAGGCACAGACGCGCGCGTTCAAGCCGGTACTGCTGAAAGGCGAAAGTTTCTCGGCCAATTTCAAGGTCGACTCGAGCGTGATCACCTCGCACAACATCGTCGGCCGCGTCATCGGCAGCAAGCACCCGGATCAAACGGTGATCTACAGTGCACACTGGGATCATCTCGGTGTCGGCCAGCCGGACGCCAAGGGTGACCGCATCTACAACGGCGCGGTCGACAATGCGACCGGCACGGCGGCACTGATCGAGCTGGGGCGCGCCTTCGCCAAGGCTCCGCAGCCGGAGCGCTCGGTGGTTTTCATCAACGTCACCGCCGAGGAAAAGGGCCTGCTCGGCTCCGAATACTACGCCTCCAAACCGCTGTATCCGCTGGCCACGACCGCCGGTGTGATCAACATGGACGCGCTCGATCCGCACGGCCCCGCGCGCAACTTCACCATCTCCGGCAGCGCCAGGCTGGGCCTGCTGGATGACCTGGTCGCCGAGGCGAAAAAGCACAACATGGTCTACACGCCCGATCCCAAGCCCGAGGCCGGTCACTTCTTCCGCTCCGATCACTTCTCGTTCGCCAAGCGTGGTGTGCCGGCGATCTCGTTCGGCTCGGGCAATGACTGGGTAGACGGTGGCATGGCCGCCGGCAAGGCTGCGGAAGACGACTACGTGAGCAAGCGCTACCACCAGCCGGGCGACGAATGGCAGGCTAGCTGGGCGTTCACCGGCATGGCGCGCGACCTGCAGGTGCTCTACAGCGTTGGCAGCGACCTGGCCAATTCCGACCAGTGGCCGAACTGGAGCCGGGATTCGGAATTCCGCGCCACCCGCGATGCCAGCGCGGCAGAACGAAAGTAGCGACGGCCGCCGCGCCGATGGTGCGGCGGCTCAATCCAGCCGGGCAAACCAGACGCCGTAACCGGGCAGGCTGAGGCGATCGCCCTGCAAGCTGCCGTGCTCCAGCCGATGGCCATCCAGCCGATGTTGCGCACCCAATGCGGGCAGCGTGACATCGAGCGCATGCACGCCAAGGTTGAACACCACCAGCACCGTCTCTCCCGCCAGACTGCGGGTGAACGCCAGTACCGGATCGGGCGTGTCGAGAAACTGGATTTCGCCCCAGCGCAGTGCCGGCAGCGAACTGCGCCAGTGCATGAAGGCACGGAACCCGTTCAGCACGGAGTGCGGATCCGCTTCCTGCTGCCGCACGCTGCGTATGCGATGTTCTTCAGGTACCGGCAGCCAAGGGGTGCCACGACTGAAGCCGGCATGCGTGTCGTCGCTCCATGGCATCGGCGTGCGGCAACCATCACGTCCCTTGAACTGGGGCCAGAACGCGATGCCATAGGGATCCCGCAGGGATTCGTAGGGCACCACGGCCTCGGTCAATCCGAGTTCCTCGCCCTGGTAGACGCAAACCGAGCCGCGCAATGAGCAGACCATCGCGGTGAAAAGGTTGGCCAGACGGCCCGAAGCATCACCATTGCCCCAGCGACTGAGCACACGCTCGACATCGTGGTTGGAGATCGCCCAGCACGGCCAGCCGTCGCTCATCTGCGACTCCAACTGCTGCACGGTCTCGCGAATGTGCGAAGCGCTGAAGTCGTCGGTCAGCAACTCGAAGCTGTAGCCCATGTGCAGGCGATGGCCCTGCGTGTATTCGGCCATCGTCGCAAGCGAATCCTCCGAAGAAATCTCGCCCAGCGCGGCAACATCCGGATAGCGATCCATCAGCGCGCGCAGCTCGCCCAGGAAGGCCAGATTCTCCGGCTGTGTGTTGTTGTAGTAGTGATACTGG
>JAPHUU010000213.1 GCA_026193555.1 Rhodanobacter sp. | reverse complement strand
GCGCATTGCCGACGCCGATCGCGATCGAGCTGAAGTGCATTGCCGCCCTGTCGCCAGCTACTGCAGGCCGGACTCAAGCAGCCGGCTGATCAGGGTCTGCACGGCCGATGCCCCGATTTCGTCGTAATCAAAGCTCAGCTCGTCCATGTAGTTGAGTTGGGCCAGCTCCAGCTGCACCGCCTGCACACCGCGCACGGGGTCGCCGTAATGGCGGGTGATGAAGCCGCCCTTGAAACGTCCATTGACCACGAAACTGAAATCGGACTGCGCCTGCAGGCAGCCCTGCAACCGCGCCTGCAGGGCCGCCGTGCAACTGGCGCCCGTGGCCGTGCCCAGATTGAAGTCCGGCAAGCGGCCGTCGAACAGCATCGGCACCCGGCTGCGGATCGAGTGCCCCTCCCACAGCAGCACCCGGCCATGCTCGGCACGCAGCCGCTCCAACTCATCCGCCAGCGCCTGATGGTAGGGCTGCCAGAACGCACTGATCCGCCGCTGGACTTCGTCGGCATCAGGCACCCGGTCATCGCGATACAAGGGCTCGCCGTCAAAGCCCACGGTCGGAACCAGACCCGTTTCGCGTTGCCCCGGATACAGCGCCTGCCCATCGGCGGGCCGATTGAGGTCGATCACGTAACGCGACGCCAGCGGTTTCAGCACGCTGGCCCCCAGGCCAAGCGCCAACGGTTCGTACAGACGGGCCACGTGCCAGTCGGTATCCGGTGAGCGTCGTGCTTGCGGGTGCATCCGCACGGCGATGTCATCCGGGATGAAGCTGCCGTCATGCGGCAGGCTGATCAACAACGGCACGCGTCCGCGCTGCAGAGTGAAGTTGGGCATGCCGCGGATTGTAGCTTGCCGGCTACAGTCCGAATCGCGCCGGGGCGCAGGGTGCTGCATCGACAGGCGACGCCGGGCCACCGAGCATCGAGGCGATCAACTCGCCGGTCGCCGCCGACATGCTGACGCCCAGCATGCCGTGCGCGGTGGCCAGCCACAGGTTCGACCAGCGGGTGCTGGGCCCGATGATCGGTACCTCGTCCACGCTCATCGGCCGCCAGCCCCACCATTCATCCAGCAGCCGCGGCCCCTCCGGCTCGCGCAGGCCGGCAGCCGCACCGCGGCGCAAGGCATCAAGACGGGTGCGATTGAGCCCTTCGCTGTAACCGGAAAATTCCATCGTGCTTCCCAGCCGGTAACCGTCCTGCCAGCTCGTCACGCACACCGATGCCTCGCGCAGCACCAGTGCATGGCGAGGCGCCAGCCGTGGCCGGCTGTAGGTCAGCGAGTAGCCCTTGCCCGGCTGCATCGGCAGGCGCAGCCCCAATTGCCTCGCCAACAGAGGCGACCAGGCACCCAGCGCCATGACCACCCGCGCACCCTGGAACACACCACGGGTGCTGTGCACCCCGGTGATACGCCTGCCGTCCGTGTCGAAATGCTCGATGCACGCACCTTGCTCGATCACCCCGCCAAGCTCGACCACCCGCCGCGCCAGTTCGGCCGCGTAACGGTCCGGCCGCAGCGACGCATCGCCGGGATGGAACAGGCCGCCGGCCACGCCCGGCGTCAGCGCCGGCTCCATCGCCTCGACCTGCGCGCCGTCCAGGCGCTGCACCTCGATGCCCAGCCGATCGAGCAGCATCGCGTGATCACGTTCGTCGGCCGCCCTCAACTTTGCCGTGCGATAGACATACAGCGTGCCTTGCTCGCTGAATTCGCAATCGAGCTTCTCATCGCGCACCAACTCGCCCAGCAACTGGCGCGAGCGCTGCAGGATGGAACATCGCGCCGTGGTCGCGGCGGTGAAGTCACGCCAGTTGCAATGCCTGGCAAAACCCAGCAGCCAGCGCAGGCGCGGCCCGTCGAGCCGCGGATTGAGATAAAGCGGCGCATCGGCGCTGAACATCGAGCGCAGCGCTACCCCGATCATCCCCGGCATCGCCAGCGGCGCGGCGTGGCTGGGCGTGATGGTGCCGCAGTTGCCATGCGAACTGCCGCAGCCGGGCGTGCCCTGCTCCAGCACGCGCACGCTGGCGCCCGCCTTCAGCAGATACAGCGCACAGGCCAAACCAACGACGCCACCGCCGAGAACCAGTACGTCGCTGCACGTCGTTTTCATCATGAGATTGTAGCCAGGGTGAGCATGCAAGATTCCCCGGATCACACTTGATCCCACTGCATTTCAAGTGCACGCTTCAGCCAAGTGATCCACTGAGAGATGTCCATGTCGATCCGGGTTGCAATGGTGTTGATTTGCCTGTCAGCGTGGCTAGCACTGCCGGTCGCCCACGCGCAAACATACGATCGAACCCAGATCCAGCTGATACACGGCGCGAGCCGTCAGCCAAACGATCTGGCTCGATATCTCTACCTGACCAGACAACTGCCTCGGCTTGGGGCAGCTGACCAGTCGCTGGCGTTGCAACTGAAGGCATCGGCGGCGAACGAACTGGGCCTGTATGACCAGGCCATATTCGGCTTTCCACTCAAGCCCAGCGATCCACCCGACCTGTCCCTGCCCACCAGCGCCGACTGGCAAGCGGAACCCGCGGTGGACGTGATTGCCAGGCTGGCCGCCCATCGACGCATAGTGATGGTCAATGAAGCCCACCACTATGCCCATACACGGGTTCTGACCCTTGCCCTTCTGCCACGCCTGCGCGCCCTCGGTTTCAACTATTTCGCAGCCGAGGCGCTGACCGGGGACGCCAAGGGAATGATGAAACGCGGATACGCACTGCAGTCGGATGGCACCGAATACCTGCACGAGCCGCTGTATGGCGACATTATCCGCGAGGCGATCCGGCTTGGCTTCACCATCGTCGCCTACGATGCCGATGGCAATCCAGCCGCACGTGAAACACGTCAGGCGGACAACCTGTATCGGCAGGTATTCGCGAGGGACCCCAATGCCAGGCTGTTCGTGCATGCCGGCTACGCACATATCGACAAGGCGGCCGGGCGGCTGGGCCGCACTCCCCCGATGGCCATGCAGCTGGCTAAATTGACGGGCATCGAACCGCTGTCGGTCGATCAGACCCAATTCCTCGAGACCCGCCTGGACAAGACGGATAACTATCATCAACTGATCGCGAGGTTTCATCCCACGGGTCGGGTGGTACTTGTCAGACGAACGGGCGACCAGGTCTGGAGCGCGCAACCGAAACTGTATGACGCCAACGTGATCCTCCCGCCCTCGCTCAACATGAAAGCCTTCGGTGACGAAGGCATGTATGGCACGCGACTGGATCCCAAGACGTTGTATATCGACGACAGCATTCGATTCTCGCCGACCACGCCGACTCTCAATGAGATGTCGCGCCCCGCCTGGCTCAGCCGCGGCGGGAAAAGGCTCCCCTACGCAATCAGTGCCACGCTGTGCCGCAACAACGTGCCCTGCGTCGTCGAGGCTCATTTCATCAACGAACCGGACGATGCAGTGGCAGCGGACCGCTACGTATTCCTCAAGGCGCACAGCAGCAGCCGGCTGTACCTGAGCCCGGGACGCTACCGGTTGCGTGCATGGAATGAGAACGGCAAGACGCTGTCCGAGAGAATCGTCCAGATCAGCAACCGCTGAACCGTCTGGCGGCGCCGCCTTCAAGGGGGACTTGCGGATTCAAGATTACATATGTAATCTCCATTGAAGACTACATCTGTAATCTTGAATGGAGATTGTGATGCCGCAGCCACACATAGCCGTTACCGAGGCCGAAAGCCGTGTCATGGATGTCCTGTGGTCACGGGCGCCACAAACGTCCGAGGAGATCATCGCCGCCCTGAGCCCTTCCACGGGATGGCACGAGAAGACCATCCGGACCCTGCTCAACAGGCTGCTTGGCAAAGGCGCGGTCACTGCCGTGAAGGACGGCCGGCGCTACCTGTATTCACCCGGGCTGCAACGCAGCGACTGGCAGCGGCAGGAAAGCCGCAGCCTTCTCGATCGCGTGTTCGGGGGAAAGGTGGCTCCACTGTTGGCGCATTTCAGCCAGCATGAAAAACTGACGCCAAAGGATCTGGACGAGCTGCGCAAGCTGATCGACAACATCGAGCAGCAGGGGCGCTGATCATGCCGGCCACCCTCTTCTACCTGACCATCGGATTGGCACTCGTACTCGCCATTCGCCGGCCGGCTCGTCGCTGGTTCGGGGCCGGCCCGGCATTCACGCTGTGGCTGCTACCCGTCTTGCTGGCGCTGCTGCCATGGCTCCCGGCCATGCCGGCCACGTGGGCGTGGTCGATGCCGATCCTGGTATCGCCCACCGCGCAAGCGTTTAGCGCGGTCGTGGCGTCCCCGTCGCACTGGCCGTGGTGGCTGTGGCTTGCCGGCGTGGCGCTTGGCCTGCTGCGCCTCGCGGTGCACTACCTGCGCCTGCTGCGCGGCAGCCGGCAGCTGCCCGCCGCGATGGCTCGCGTGCTGCAGGCAGAGGTTGATGCGCTGCAACTGCGTCGCCTGCGCGTTCATCCGGCAGGGCCAGCGGTGCTGTGGGCGCCGCGCAGCCTGGTGCTGCTGCCGGCGGATTTCCTGCAGCGCTTCGACGCCGCCGAGCGGCAACTGGTGCTGCGGCACGAATTCACCCATCTGCGCCGAGGCGACGCGCTGTGGAGCCTGTGCGCCGAACTGGTGTTCGCGTTGCTGTGGTTCCACCCGCTGGCCTGGCTGGCGCTGCCGCGGCTGCGGCTGGATCAGGAGCTGGCCTGCGACGAACGCGTGCTGCACGAATCGCCCCGGCACGCCGCCGCCTACGCCCGCACTTTGCTGCACAGCACCGGCCTGAGCGCCACGCCGGCGCTGATCCCCTGGCTCTCCGAGCCGCAACTGAAGGAGCGACTGAACATGATTCAGCGAAATCGTCCCGGCGCCTGGCGGCGCCGTATCGGGTTTGTCGGCTTGGCGGCGTTGATGCTTGGCGGCTCGGTGATGGCGCAAGCGGCGGTGCAGGAGCAGGGCGCTCGGCCGCCCGCAGCAGACATTGGCATCAATGAGTCCATTCCACCGCACTACCCGGCGGATGCCATCAAGAACAAAATGGAAGGAACGGTGATCCTGAAGGTCTTGGTGGGTACCGACGGCAAACCAAGGACCATTGCGTCCGATCCGGCAACCAAGGCTGCCCCTGAACTGGTCGACGCAGCGATCGACGCCGTCAAGAACTGGCGCTTCAACCCTGTAATCAAGAACGGCAAGGCCGTCGAGGGCTACGCGCGCGTCCCGATCCGCTTCAGCATGAATTCGGTCGCAGAAGCGCCGCCCACCCCACCGGCATCGCCTGCGCCACCGGCACCGATGGCACCGATGGCACCACCCCCGCCACCAGCGGGGCAACCGCCGGCACCCCCGCTGCCGCCACCGCCGCCGCTGGCCCCTGCTCCACCCAATACCTGAGAACTTTCTTCCAAGTTATTGATTTGATAACCTCGGCCTCGACTGTGCCGAGGTTCAATATGCTACCCAGCCCGCCCCAACCGAGCATCACCCCGGCGACTGACTGGCGCCCTCGCTGGTCGTGGCTGCTGGCGATCGTACTGCTCGCCGGCTGCGCCAGCAGCCCGCACCGGCGCGAGCCCACCTACACGACATCACACTCGTCACTGGCTGACCTGCCGGCCCGCGCACCTTCGGCCGCCAGCGCCGGCACCGCGAACGACGTGCTGTTCCGCGCCATCGCATTGGTCGGAACGCCTTACAAATGGGGCGGCAACACGCCGGAAAGCGGCTTCGACTGCAGTGGCCTGGTCGACTACATCTATCGCAATGCGGCCGACATTCTGCTGCCGCACAGCTCACGCGAGATGGCGGCGATGGACACGCGCAAGGTCAAGCGCATGACCGACCTGGCCAGTGGTGACCTGGTGTTCTTCGGCAGTGGCAGAAGCATCAGCCATGTCGGCGTCTATGTGGGCAAGGGACGCTTCGTGCATGCGCCCAACAGCGGCGGCACGGTCAGGCTGGATGACATCGATGGACCGTACTGGCGCGATCATTTCGAGTACGGGCGCCGGCTGCTGGATTGAGGCGCGAACGCATCACGTCGACCGGGAAGTCGGTTGCTTGAGAGTGTGCGGCGGGTTGCTCCCTCCTCCCCCTTCTCCACGCTGGGGAGAAGGGGGAACGCATAACGGCGCCCAAGGGCGCCGTTATGGTTTTGTCTCAATGAAGCGCTGCTACTGTCAGTGCGCTTCGGCACCCGGTGCATGCGCGTGGCCGTGCTTGAGCTCTTCCTCGGTGGCCTCGCGCACCTCGCCGATGGCCACGTCGAAACGCAAGGCCTTGCCGGCCATCGGGTGGTTGAGGTCCACGTCGATTGCGCTCATGCCAACCTTGTGCACGGTGACCGCGCGCTGGCCACCTTCCTTCAGTTGCAACACGGTGACCATGCCCGGCTTGAGCCGGTTGGCCTGCGGAAAGTATTTCTTCGACATGCGCTGGATCTGGCCTTCCTGACGCTCGCCGTAACCCTCGGCCGCCGCCACGTCGACCTCCAGCGTCTCACCGGCCTCATGACCTTCGAGTGCCTTCTCCAGTCCCGGGATCAACTGGCCGTGACCGAGCAGGATCCACAGCTGTTCACTGCGGTCGTGCGAGCTTTCCACCTTCTCGCCGTCCACGGTCAATGTGTAGTGCAGCGAAATTACCTTGTCCTTGCCAGCCTTCATTGTGCGTCTCATCCGGGATTGCAAACCGCAGATTCTATCAGGAGCTGCCCCTGCCGAAACCGATCCCGCGCACTTCCGGCCCCAGCCATGCCAGCAAGGCCAGCAACACCGCCACCAGGCCCATCCACGAGGCCATCACCACGGCATAGTTGCCGCCGCTGTGATCGGCCAGCCACGACTGTGCGGTGGCGGTACTGGCCGCCAGCAGGTTGCCCAGCTGGTAGGCAAACCCCGGCAGGGTGCCGCGCACGTCGTCCGGCGACAGCTCATTGAGATAGGCCGGCACCACGCCCCATGCGCCCTGCACCATCACCTGGATCAGGAATGCACCGATACCCAACAGCAGAACCGAGCCACCGTAGGTCCACAACGGGATGCACGGCAGCGCCAGCAAGGCTGCCACGATCATCGCGCGGCGCCGGCCGATGTGTTCGGACCAGGTGCCGAAGCCGAGACCGCCGACGATCGCGCCCACATTGAGCAGCATGGTCAGTACCGTCACGGTACCGGTCTGGAAGTGCAGCTGCGACTTCAGGAAGGTGGGATACATGTCCTGCGAGCCGTGACTGAACATGTTGAACGCCATCATCAGCAGCATCATGTACAGCAGGCGCTTCCAGTGCCCGCGCATTGACTCCCGCATGCTCCGCCGCGACTGCTTCGCATGGCCGGCGCGAGCGGCCAGCCACACCGGCGACTCCAGCACCCTGGCCCGCACATACAGCACCAGCAGGGCCGGCAGGGCGCCAGCGACGAACATCGCGCGCCAGCCCAGACCCAGCGCGTCGAACACCACCCAGTACGCGATGGCCCCAAGGAAGTAGCCGCACGGGTAACCACTCTGCAGCAAACCCGAGACCAGGCCGCGTGCCTTGATCGGAACGCTTTCCAGCGCCAGCGAGGCACCGATGCCCCACTCGCCCCCCATGGCGATGCCGAACGCGAAGCGCAGCACCAGCAGCACGGTGAGCGATGGCGCGAAGGCGCAGGCCAGCTCCAGCGCCGAGAACAGCAGCACGTCGACCATCAGCACCGGACGCCGCCCGAAGCGGTCGGCCAGCCGACCGAACAGCAGTGCACCGATCGGGCGTGCCGCCAGAGTCAGCAGGATGCCCAGGGTGACCTCGGTCTTCTGCACATGAAAGTCGCCGGCGATATCGTTCAGCACGAACACCAGCAGGAAAAAATCGAACGCATCCAGGGTCCAGCCGAGAAAGCTGGCCAACACCGTATGCCGCTGTGTTGAATCGAGTTCCCGCAGGGTTGCAAGCAGTGACATCCGGGTTTCCTCACATCGGTGTGGAGTCAAATCGTTCGACCATCGCAGACGCGGGTTCCGCAGAACACGCCGCCCCGATGGCACGCGGGTGATCAATGACCTAGGCTGCAACCAACCAGTGCCGCACCGGACCCGAATGGATCGACGCACACGCCACCGCATCAGCAGACTCTATGACGGTCATTTGCAGCGATCCTACGTCACCGGCAAGCTGGCCGGCGACCCGGTCTATGCCGCCACCGCAGCGATCGTTACCAACCGCGCCCTGCCGCTGCTCGACATCGGTTGCGGCATCGGCCTGCTCGGGCACTACCTCGATGCGCAGGGTTTCACGCAGCCCTACCTCGGGCTGGATCATGACGCGCGCAAGATCAGGGCCGGGCGGCTCGCCGCCCAGCGGGCAGGGCTTGATGCCAGGATGACGCTGAGCCACGCGGACGTGGATCTGCTGCCAGCCATGGCTGGCCATGTGGCCCTGCTCGACGTACTGCACTACCTGTCCGCCGAGCGGCAGCGGGCCTTGCTGAACGCCGCCGTCCGGCACTTGGCACCGCACGGAAGCCTGATCATCCGCAACGTGCTGCGCGAACCGAACTGGCGCTTCCATGCCACCCGGGCGGAAGAGTTCCTGCTGCGCGTCAGCGGCTGGATCCCCGGCGGCGCCCAGCACTACCCCAGCGCCGACGAGCTTCGCGCACCGCTGGAAAATGCCGGCCTCGAGGTGCGGATGGAACCACTGTGGGGACGCACTCCATTCAACAGTTACCTGATCGTGGCGCGCCCGCACGACTGACTTTCCTCGCCGCATTGCACGCCCCTGGTTCAGGTTTGCCGCGGCAAAACCCCACGCCGCTCCCATATGCCGCTATACTTGGCGGCGCAGTCACTTCGACTGCTGCGGCGTTTGCCGCCCCTTTCCCCAAGTTTGCAACACGGTATGAACACTCCGGGTTGCTCAGGAGTGTTACATGTCCTTCGATTCGCTGGGCCTTGCGCCCGCGTTGTTGCGTGCGCTTGCCGATTACGGCTACACCCAACCCACCCCGATCCAGCTCGCCGCGATTCCCGCAGCGATGGAAGGTCACGATCTGCTCGCTGCCGCGCAAACCGGCACCGGCAAGACTGCCGCGTTCGCACTGCCGCTGCTGCAGAAACTGTCGACCAGCGGCCAGACCATGACCCGCCGTCCGCGCGCACTGATACTGACCCCGACGCGCGAGCTCGCGGCGCAGATTCACGACAACATCCGCAGCTACGGCAAGCACATGCAGGTCAGCAGCACCACCATCTTCGGTGGCGTCAGCATGGGCCCGCAGATCAATGCACTGCGCCGCGGCGTGGATGTCGTGATCGCGACCCCCGGCCGCCTGATGGATCACATGCAGCAGCGCACGCTGGACCTGTCCGGCGTGGAAACGCTGGTACTGGACGAAGCCGACCGCATGCTCGACATGGGCTTCCTGCCGGCATTGAAGCGCATCCTCGCTGCGCTGCCGAAGAAGCGCCAGACGTTGCTGTTCTCGGCCACGTTCGCCCCGCCGATCAAGACGCTGGCGATGGAGTTCATGCACAACCCCCGCGAGATCTCGGTGGACACGCCCAACGCCGTGGCCACCCTGGTCAGCCATCAGGTGCATCCGGTCGATGCGTCGAAAAAACGCGACCTGCTGCTGCACCTGCTGTCAGCGGACAGCCGTCGCCAGTCGCTGGTGTTCAGCCGCACCAAGCATGGCGCCGACAAGCTGGTCACCTACCTCAATGCCTCGGGTCTGCGCACCGCCGCGATCCATGGCAACAAGAGCCAGAACGCCCGCACCCGCGCCTTGAGCGATTTCAAGACCGGTCGCGTCACCGTGCTGGTCGCCACTGACATCGCCGCCCGTGGCATCGACATCGAGCAGTTGCCGATCGTGATCAACTTCGACCTGCCATCGGTGGCCGAAGACTATGTGCACCGCATCGGGCGCACCGGTCGTGCCGGCATGGAAGGTCTGGCGGTGTCGCTGGTCAGCCACGACGAAAGCGGACTGCTGCATGACATTCGCAAACTGCTGAAGCAGGACATCGAAATCAACGCGGTGACTGGCTACGAGCCATCCGCGCCGCTGCGGCTGGATGCCGGCGCACCGCGCCCGAAGCAGGGGGGCGGCGGTCAACGTCAAGCGCGTGCGCCACAGCGCCAGCCGCGCCAGGGCAAGACCGCAACCTCGGCACGGCCGAACGGCTATGCGGCACCGGGCCGTGGCGATCACGCGGCCGGCAACCAGCGCCGCCGCTCGAGTTCGCGTCCTGCCGCCAAGGCCTGAACGAGCGTCTGAGTGACCCACGACGTGGCGGCCAATGGCCG
>JAPHUU010000436.1 GCA_026193555.1 Rhodanobacter sp. | reverse complement strand
CGCGCGGCAAACCAGTTGATCGGCAACAACCCGCACCTGCACGAAAAGAAGCTGTGGAGCGACCTGCCCGAGGGCGCGCCGATCCGCGTGCTGGAATGCAAGGAGGCCGAGCACGAGGCCGAGCGGGTCGCCGCGATCGCCACCACGCTGGCCGAAAAGCACAAGGCGCGCTGGCACGACATGGCGATCCTGTATCGCGGCAACTTCCAGGCGCGCCCGCTGGAAAAGGCCCTGCGCCTGGCGCGCATTCCCTATCACCTCACCGGCGCGCTGAGCTTCCTCGACCGCGCCGAGGTGAAGGATCTGCTGTGCTACCTGCGCCTGCTGACCAACCCCAGCGACGATGCCGCCTTCCTGCGCGTGGTGAACGTGCCCAAGCGCGAGATCGGCGCGACCACGCTGGAGAAGCTCGGCCAGATCGCGCAGAGCCGGCAGACGTCGCTGCTCGACGCCACCCGCAGCGACAGCGTGCTGCGCCAGCTCACGCCGCGCCCAGCGGCAGCACTGGCCTCGTTTGCCAGCCTGCTCGACGAGCTGCGCAGCGCCTCGCTGCACCAGAGCGCGGCGGATCTGGTCGAACTGATCCTCAAGCGCACCGGATACGCCGCGCAGATCGCCGCCAGCACACCGGACACCAGCGTGCGCGAGCGCAAGCTCGGCAACCTGAAGGAGCTGGCCGACTGGTTTCGCGCCATGCAGAAGGGCGGCAACAGCGCCGGCGACCTGGCCTCGCAGCTGGCCCTGCTCAGCCATGCCGACCGCGACGAGCCGGGCAATGCGGTGCGCATGATGACCATGCACGCGGCCAAGGGCCTGGAGTTCCGCTTCGTCTTCATCGTCGGCTGCGAAGACGGCACGCTGCCGCATGAGGGCGCCATCGACGAGGGCCGCATCGACGAAGAGCGCCGGCTGATGTACGTCGGCATCACCCGCGCCAAGGAACTGCTGACCCTGTCGTGGTCGGCAAGGACCAAACGCTACGGCGACATCCACAACAACCAGCCCAGCCGCTTCCTGCACGAACTGCCGCAGGACGACCTGCACTGGCAGGGCAAGGACCCGGAGGCGGACAAGGAGGCCACGCGCGAGACCGCCGAGTCGCACATGGCCCGCATCGCCGCGATGCTGGCGGACGGCTGAGCGGGCGCGAAGAACACGATCGCCCGTCACTTGGCAGAAGGACCGTGCCGGACGGTCAGACCAGCTTCGCCGCTTCCAGCTCGTCCTTCAGGTAGGCGTAATAGATCGGCGCCGCGATCAGGCCCGGCAGGCCGAACGCGGCCTCCATCAGCAGCATGGCGATCAGCAGCTCCCAGGCCCGGGCGCGGATCTGGGTGCCGACAATGCGTGCATTGAGGAAGTATTCCAGCTTGTGGACCAGGATCAGGAAGCCGAGCGCGGTCAGACCAACCCACAGCGACAGCGACAGTCCGGCGATGGTCACCGCCGTATTGGAGATCAGGTTGCCGACCACTGGCAGCAGACCGGCCACGAAGGTGACTACCACCAGGGTCTTGGCCAGCGGCACGTGAATGCCGACCAGCGGCAGCACGCCGAGCAGCAGGGTCGCGGTCAGCGCCGTATTGATCAGCGAAATCTTGATCTGCGCGAACACGATGTTGTGGAATGCCTGGGCCAGCCGCTGGCAACGCTGGCCCAGCGCCGCGGCCAATGGACCCGCCTCGTGGGCCGGCCGGGCGCGGCTGAGCGCGATGATCGCACCCAGCACCAGGCCGATGATGATGTGCACGAATCCCCGCACCGCGCCCTTGCCGGCGATCTGCAAGGTTGCCGCATGCTTGCGCACCAGCTCGATGGCGCCCACGCGCAGGTCGTCGACGCTGTCGGGCAGGCTGTTGACCAGCACCGCGGGCAACTGCTGGCGTGCTCTTTCCACCAGCGGCATCAACTGCTGTTGCCACAGCAGCGCCGGGTTGCCGATTTCATTGCGAAAAAAGCTGATCGCACCGAGAACCAGCAGGATCAGCAGCCCCACCACGATCGCACCCAGCACCGCCACCACCAGCATCCGTGCGCGATCGCCCGAAATGCGCTGACCCAGCAGCGGGCTCATCGACTGCACCAGCTCGAAAGCCAGCAGACCGGCCAGCAATGCCGGCAGCATGTGCAGACCGAGGGTCATCAACAGCGCCATCGCAGCCAGCAGATAGCTTGCGACGCGGATCGCAAGCGGGAGTTCACGCGCAGCGCGGGGATCGGGATCCATCGAGGAAGCGGCCTGGGTTGGGAAGCGCCAGTCTGTCAGGCGCCCACCATCGCTGCCAGCCCCGCCATCACGCTGTCGTAAACTTCAGCCATCCTGCCTGAACGTTGCCGAGGCTTTTCGCATGTCATTTCGTCTGTCCGCCTCCTTGGCGGGTCTGCTCCTGCTGGCCGGATGTGCCAGCGCGCCTCACCAGGCGACACGGCCCGTGCCTGCGGTGGCCCCGCCGGTCGCGCCAGTTGTCGCAGTCACCGCCGCGGACGACAACCTGAATGCGGTGGTCTGGAGCCAGACCGCGATCGAGCACGACCTGATCTTCCAGCAGACCTATCACGACGCGCAGTCGCGCCTGCTGGCTGCGCTGAAAGATCGCCACTGGGATGCCCTGCCGAAAGACGACCGCATCGCGCCGATCAAGGGACTGCGGCCCGCCGTGGTGCTCGACATCGATGAGACGGTGCTGGACAACTCGCCCTATCAGGCGCGATTGATCCGCAGCGGCGGCGAGTTCAACGAGGCCGACTGGGCCGCGTGGTGCAAGGAGCAAAAGGCCCACGCGCTGCCCGGAGCGGTCGCATTCACCCGATTCGCGGCAAGGCATGGCATCGCGGTGATCTACGTTTCCAACCGCGCCAAGGATCTGGACAAGGTCACCCTGGCCAACCTTCGGCTGGACGGCCTGCCGGTGTCCGGGCCGGATGCCTTCCTGGGCTTGGGAACCTTCGTCCGCGGCTGTGAGCAGATCGGCAGCCAGAAGAGCTGCCGCCGTCAGCTGATCAGCCGTCACTACCGGGTGCTGATGCAGTTCGGCGACCAGATCGGCGATTTCGTCACCGTGCTGGCGAACAACGCGGCGGGTCGCGAACGGGCGATGGCCCCCTACATGGCGTGGATCGGCAGCCGCTGGTTTGTGCTCCCCAATCCCACCTACGGGGCATGGGAGCCGTCGTTGTTCAACAATGACTGGACCGCTCCGCGCGATGAGCGTCGGCGACAAAAGATCGAGGCGCTGCGCTACCAATGACGCCGCACTGCGAAATAATATTGATATACATCAATTCATTATGCAGTAAAAGAAAAGTATTGCCTGAACTTTGGCGAGTCAGTAACATGGAATTTGCCAGCCCCTGCTGACCAAACACTTGCAGGCAAGGCCATTTCCCTTCCGGCTCAGCCGGATTTCCCCGCGAGGCCCCGGCCCGCGGGGTTTTCTTTGAGGGGTACCGGAGAACTCCGACCCGCAGCCCTTGTTTCCCTGCCATCGCGACCCTTACGCTGCCCGATCACTGCGCCGGCCGGCAGCATCACCCCGGCCATCGCCACCAGCGCCACTGGTGGCACCATCGCGAGAGACTGAACCGCCCAGCCGGTAGAATACGCGGATGCCGACTATCTCCACCACGGACTCCACCGCCCGCCAGCGTGCTCCCTGGTGGTTCAACCTGTCCGGGCAGCTGCTGCAGCCGTGGGTGCGCATTCGACGCGAGCCCGCCGAGCCGGCCGTGCTGCTGCGCGCCGGCGTGCCGGTTTGCTACGTGATCGAGCGCGACGGATTCTCCGACGCGCTGATCCTGCAGCGTGCCTGCCGCGAGGCCGGCCTGCCGCAACCCATGCAGGCATTGCCCGGCACCCGCCGCAAGCGGTCGGTGTTTGCACTGGCGCGGCGCGACGGCTGGGTATTCGGGCACATCCGCAGGCACACGCCGAACGAATCGCTGCGGCAGCTGGTGCGCTCGCTGGAAGGCTTTCCCGAACGCGACGTCCAGCTGGTGCCGGTGTCGATCTATGTGGGGCGTGCGCCAACCCGCAACTCCGGCTGGTTCCGCGTGCTGTTTTCGGAAAACTGGGTGATGGTGGGCCGCTTCCGCCGACTGCTGGCCCTGCTGTTGAATGGACGCGACACGGTGGTGCAGTTCTCCACGCCGGTCTCGCTGCGGGCAGCGCTGGACGAAGAGGCCGGCGATCTGGCATCCGAACGCTTCACCCGAAAGATCGCGCGGGTACTGCGAATCCACTTCCACCGCATCCGCGCGGTGGTGATCGGGCCGGATCTGTCGCACCGGCGCACCGTGGTCGATGCGGTGCTGAATGCCGAACCGGTGCGCGCGGCGATCGTCGCCAGCGCGGTGAAGGAAAAGATCAGCACGGCCAAGGCTTGGCGCAAGGCGCACAAGATGGTGCTCGAGATTGCCGCCGACTACTCGCACCCGGTGGTGCGCTCGGTATCGTTCGTGCTGCGCAATTTCTGGAACAAGTTGTACGACGGCATCGCCATGCACCACTTCGACAGGGCCCGCGCCGCCGCGCCCGGCTTCGAAGTGATCTACGTGCCCTGCCACCGCAGCCACGCGGACTACCTGCTGCTCAGTTATCAGCTGCATGTCTCAGGTGTGGTGGTGCCGCACATCGCCGCCGGGGTCAATCTGAACCTGCCGGGGATCGGCCCGATTTTGCGCCGCGGCGGTGCGTTTTTCATGCGCCGCAGTTTCACCGGCAACGCGGTGTACTCGGTGGTGTTCAAGGAATACATGGCGCAGCTGATCGACCGCGGCGTGCCGATGGAGTACTTCGTCGAGGGCGGCCGCTCGCGCACCGGCCGGCTGCTGGCGCCGCGTGCGGGCATGCTGGTGATGACGGTACGCGCTTTCCTGCGCGCACCGCGCCGCCCGGTACTGTTCCAGCCGGTGTACATCGGCTACGAGAAGCTGATGGAGGGAAAATCCTACGCCGGTGAGCTCAGCGGCCAGCCGAAGGAAAAGGAATCCCTGCTCGGCCTGCTGCGTGGTCTGAAGGTGTTGCGCCAGCACTATGGCCATGTGGCGCTGAACTTCGGCGAGCCGATCGAACTGAATCCGCTGCTGGATCAGGCCAGCGCCGACTGGCGCGCCACTACCGCCGACCCGGACGTCAAGCCGGAATG
>JAPHUU010000116.1 GCA_026193555.1 Rhodanobacter sp. | reverse complement strand
GGCACCGGAACCACCCTCGACGATGGCGGTGATCACGCCCTCGCCCACACCGGCGCTCTTGCGGCCCTCGTCCAGCACGATGATGCGGGTGGCGTGCTTCGCCTGCGCCGCGATGAAGGCATCGTTCAACGGCACCAGCCAGCGCAGGTCGACCACCCGCACCTGCCAGCCCTGCTCGGACTCGATCGTGCGCGCCGCGCGCAGCGCCATCGGCACACCGTTGCCGAAGGTGAAGATGACCAGATCGTTGGCCGCCTCGTTGTAGACACGCCCCTCGCCCAAGGTCAACGCCTGCCCCGGCGCCGGATAGTCGAACTGCCACTGGCCGTCGCCGGCCTCGTACAGATCCTTGGTCATGTACAGCGCGATCGGTTCGAGGAACGCGCACACGCGCCCGTCGACCCTGGCCAGTGCCATCAGCGTGCGCAGCATCATCGCCGCATCGTCGCCACGGCTGGGGCAGCCGACAACGAGACCGGGAATGTCGCGCAGTGCGGTGATCGAGTTGTCGTTGTGGAAATGTCCGCCGAAGCCCTTCTGGTAGCCCAGCGAGGCGACCCGCATCACCATCGGGTTGCGATACTGGTCGTTGGAGAAGAACTGCAGCGAGGCCGCCTCGCCGCGGATCTGGTCGCAGGCATTGTGGAAATACGCCAGATACTGGATCTCCGGGATCGGCAGCATGCCCATGTTGGCGTAGCCCTGGGCCAGGCCGAGGATGATCGTTTCGTCCAACAGCGTGTTGAACACGCGGCTGCCCTTGAACGTCCTGTTGAGGCCCTTGGTGACGGTATACACGCCACCCTTCTGCGCCACGTCCTCGCCGAACAGCAGCGACTCGGGATACTTCGCCATCACGTCGTGCAGCGCCTGGTTGATCTGGATCGCCAGATGCCGCGGCGGCTGGATCTCCGGCAGCTTCGCTTCGCCGCCGAACACGGCCACGCGCTTCTCGGCGTAATCGCTGCGTTCGGCCTCGGCCTTCACCGCGGCGGGCGTATACGGCGCCAGCGATTTCATCACGTCGACCAGCGCGGTCAGGCGCGGTCGCGTGTCGGCGTCCTCGGCGGCGGCAAAGCATCGCTTGCGAGTCGCCTCGTACAGCGCCAGCAACGCGTCCTTGCTGTACAGCCCCGATGCCAGCGCGATCGCCGCCGAACGCAACAGCGGGTCGGTCGACTCGACATTCACCAGTTCCTGAATGCTGCGCCACTCGATCTCGAAATCGGTACCGGCATGCCCCATCACGCGGGTGGTCATCAGGTGCAGGAAGGTCGGTCGGCGCGTGGTGCGGCAATGCTCCACCGCGCGCTGCACCTCGGCATAGCCGTCGGCCAGATCGAGACCGTTGGCGAAGAAATAGTCGAGGTTGGAACGCTGCTGGAAATTGCTGGCGACCCAGCCGCCGGGGGTCTTCACCGAGATGCCGATACCGTTGTCCTCGCACACGAACAACACCGGCGCAGGCAGCTTCTGGTAGGCGGTCCAGGCTGCCGCATTGAACGCGGTCTGCGCGGTGGCGTGATTACTGGAGGCGTCGCCGAACGAGCAGATGGTGATGCTGTCATCCGGAATCGGCAGCTGATGGCCGATCCGCCGCGCCTGCTCGATCGCCACCGCCGTGCCCAACGCCTTGGGCAGGTGCGAGGCGATCGTCGAGGTCTGCGGCAGTACCCACAACGGCTTGCTGCCCCACACCTTGTGCCGACCACCGGAGGCCGGGTCATCCTTGCTGGCGGCAAACGACAGCGCCGAATCCGTCACCGGATCCATCCCCGGCAGCTTGCGGAAGCGCTCGGCCATGAAGCCGCCCGAGCGATAGTGCAGGAACGCCGGGTCAGTGTGCCGAGTCAATCGCGCCACCATCGCGTTGCCTTCATGGCCGCTGGAGCCGATCGTGTAGAACACCTTGTTCTGCACCCGCAGCACGCGCGCCATCAGATCGAGATGCCGACTGATCAACTGCGATTCGAACAACTCGCGAAAGCCGCGCGCATCGAGCGAGCTGCCCGGCAGCACCGCCTCGTGGTCGCGAGGCGCCGATCGCGCCTCGCCCTGCCACAACTGCACGAACTCGGTGAAATTCTGGTCGACGATCTCGGCGCGGTTGAAACCCTTGTGGCGGGCGGCGATGGTGGGCGGGATGGACATGACGGTACCGATCAATAAGGGAATGGGGATGTCGGAACGCAGCCTCGTGTGCCAAGGCCACGGAAAAATCAGCGTAGCATCGGCGTATGCCCGGGTTGTGCCCGCACGCGGGCCAGCCACGCGCGAAGGTGCGGAAACACCGCGAGGTCGAAGCCACCGTCACCGGCACAGTGGGTGTAGGCATACAAGGCGATGTCGGCAATGCCGTAACGCCCGCCGACAAACCACTGGCGATCGGCCAGGTGCTTCTCCATCACCCCCCATGGATCGCGGCAACGGCTGCGCAGATCCGGCAGCGCTGCCGCCGGCGCGCTGCGCAGCGGGGATCGGCCTTCAACAGTCATCGATGGGTTCATGGCTTCAGACGACGCAGTCGCCATTGCATCCGCGTCTGGCCCCACATCTCGGCCTGCGCCTGCTCGTACGGCGGAGGCATCTTGCAGGAACCGTGACAGGTCGAACCCAGCCTTCGCGCCAGCGCCTGTGAGGCGTGGTTGTCAGGATGGATGGAATGGATCACTTCGCTCCAACCCAGCTCGTCGAACGCCCAGTCGATGGCAGCGACGCAGCCTTCGTAGGCGTAACCCTTGCCCCACGCCGACCGCGCCAGACCCCAGCCGATTTCGGTGCCCGGCCAGCCTTCCGGCTGCCACGGGCCGAGCCGCCCCACCCATTTGCCAGTGCTCTTCTCGATCACCGAAAACATCGCGAAACCCTGGATCGACCACGCTCCCGCCAACGTCAGAAAGCTCCGCCATGCAGCAGGACGCGACTGCTTGCCACCGATGAAATGGGCAGCCAGGGCATCGGCCATGTTCTCCGCATACGCGTCGAAATCCTCCGCCCGGGTCGGGCGCAGGATCAGCCGCTCGGTTTCGAGGCGCAGCGAATCGAGATCCATCAGGTTACGCCCGGCTTCAGAATGCGTTGATGCCTGTCAGCTCGCGACCGACCACCAGCTCGTGCACCGTCTCGGTGCCCTCGTAGGTGATCACCGACTCCAGGTTCAGCGCATGGCGGATCGCGCCGTGCTCGGTGGTGATGCCGGCAGCGCCGAGGATGTCGCGGCACTGACGAGCGATGTCGATCGCCATGCGGCAGTTGTTCCATTTCGCCAGCGACACCTGGGTGGGCTGCATCTTGCCGGCATCCTTCAACCGGCCCAGCTGCAGCGACAACAGCTGCGCTGCGGTGATGCGTCGCGCCATGTCGGCCATCTTCAACTGGACGGCCTGATTCGAGGCCAGCGGGCGATCGAACAGAATCCGTTCGGCGGTGTAGTCGAGCACCTCCTTCAGGCAGGCCTGCGCGGCGCCGATCGGGCCCCAGGTGATGCCGTAACGGGCCTGGGTGAGGCAGCCAAGCGGGCCTTTGAGGCCTTTCACATTCGGCAGACGCGCGCTGTCCGGCACGCGCACATTGTCGAAGAACAGCGCCGAAGTGACCGAAGCGCGAAGGCTCATCTTCTTGTGGATTTCCTGCGCCTTGAAGCCGATGGTGTCGGTCGGCACGATGAAGCCCTGGATGCCCTCATCGGTCTGCGCCCACACGATCGCGATCTGCGCCAGGTTGCCGTTGGTGATCCACATCTTGGCGCCGTTGATGACCCAATCGCCGCCGTCCTGCTTCGCATGCGTCTTCATGTTGGCCGGGTCGGAGCCGCCATGCGGCTCGGTCAGGCCGAAGCAGCCGATGATCTCGCCCGCCGCCATCTGCGGCAGGTAGCGCTTGCGCTGTGCCTCGCTGCCGTAGGCAAAGATCGGATACATGCACAGCGAGCTCTGCACCGAGGCGAAACTGCGCAGGCCCGAATCGCCGCGTTCCAGCTCCTGGCAGATCAGGCCATAGCAGACCCCGTTCATGCCGGCGCCGCCGTACTCCTCGGGAATCGTGGCGCCCAGCAGGCCGAGGCTGGCGATTTCGGGGATCAGCTCCTTCGGAAAGCGCGCCTGGTCAAAGCAGTCGCCGATGATCGGCAGCACCTTTTCATCGACAAAGCGGCCAACGGTGTCCTGCACCATGCGCTCCTCATC
>JAPHUU010000350.1 GCA_026193555.1 Rhodanobacter sp. | reverse complement strand
GCACGCCGACATGGCCTATCTGCGCGGCTCACAGAGTCGCTATGCCGCCGCGATCGCCGAAAAGCCGGCCTTGCAGCGGCGGATCGCGGCGATCGGCGCCGGGCAGGCGGCCAGCGACGCCTTTCTCGCCGAGGATGATCCGAACACGGCGGCGGCCGATCTGATGCAACGCGTGGTCGATGTGGTCGGAAACAGCAAACGCGGCGGCAGCTGCGTGGTGAGCCAGAAGATGCCGATGCCCAATCCGCCGGCAACCCCCGGTGAGCCGTATCGCAGGGCTGTGGTGAGCATCAACCTTGCGTGCGACGTCGAGCCATTGGCTGAGGTGCTGCACGCGTTGGAACAGGGCAGGCCCTATCTTTACATCGACGATCTCAGCGTCTACCGCAACCCGGTGGTGGCACAGCGCGGCAGCGTGGCGCCGCTGCAAGTGCAATTCACCCTGTCCGGGTATATCCGGCCTTCGCGCGGCGCGGTCGCGGGGGCCGCGGCCGGCGTATCTCCGGATGGCGAGGGGGCGAAGCGATGAATGCGGCCCATCAGCGTCGATTGACTCCGTTCCTGGTGGCTCTGGCAGCGCTGCTGGGTGCGTTGCTGTTGCTGTTGCTGACCGGCGTGGGTCAAGGCCTGCGCTGGGCGCCGGCACGGCAACTGGCGCCGTTGCCACCGGCGGGCAATCCGGCCGACCTGCCGATCCCGCAGCCGCTGCAGCGATTCGCGCTGGTCTGGCAGAAGCCGCTGTTCAGTCCCGACCGCAAGCCGTTTGCCCGGGCGGCGGACGGTGACAGCAACCTCGGCGATCTGGAGTTGACCGGGATCATCATCACGCCCGGTCTGCGCATGGCCCTGTTGCATGACAAGAACGGCCACCACGAAGTGCGCCTGCGCGAGGGCGAGTCGCTGCCCGATGGCAGCGTGACCCTGGTGGAGCTCCGTCCACGCTCGGCACTGTTCGACTCGTCCGCTGGGCGTACCGAGCTGAAGCTGCCGGCCGGAGCCCCGATAGACCCGCCAAAGGGCGGTATGAAAAAAGAGGGCAATACGCAGCGCACACCTGGAGCCGCCGTGATGCAGGTCGAGGCCGGAGGCATGGGTGAGCGCAAGATCAGCGGCGGTGCCAGGCCGGGGCCGAGTCGGCAAGCCGTGCAAGCCAGCCGGCCGGTTCCGCGTAAGGATTCGCCGGTGACGTCCCTCGAGCGACTTCGGGAAAGTATCCAGAAACGCCGTGCCGCACATGCTGCTGCTGCCGCGACCCATTGAAGAGTAGGTGACCCATGTTCCACAAGCTGACCAAGCATGTCCTGCGCAGCGGTACGCTCGCCATCGCGGTAGCGCTGGCCGGTTGCGCCAGTCTGCCGCGGCCACACGACAACGGCGCATTGCAGCGCGAGGCGATGGCGGGTACGCAGAATCCGCCACCGGCGCCGTTGCCGTTGAACCGCGACGTGGATGGCGGCCAGAACGTTCCGGCGACGCCGGAGATGAGCCCGGGCAGCGGCCAGTTCATCCGGCCCGGCGCGTTGGCCACGCCGCGTCCGGCGGCGGGCGGCGCGGGTACCGTGACGTTCAATTTCGAGAACCAGCCGGTGCAGGCGGTAGTCAAGGCGATCCTCGGCGACCTGCTGAAGCAGAACTACACGATCGTGCCGGGCGTGCAGGGCAACATCTCGTTCTCGACCTCCGAGCCGGTGGAGGCGAATCAGGCGTTGCCGATCCTGGAAACCCTGTTGTCATGGACCCAAAACGCGCTGGTCAAGCGCAACGGGGGCTATGTGGTGTTGCCGGAAAAGAATGCCGTGGCCGGCAACATGGTGCCCAGCCTTGGTGCCAGCGCACCGGCCGGTGGCATGCAGGCGCGCCTGTTTCCGCTGCGCTACATCTCCGCCACCGAGATGCAGAAGCTGATCAAGCCGTTCGCGCGCAAGGACGCCGTGCTGCTGGTGGACCCGGCGCGCAACCTGCTGGTGATGTCCGGCACGCCGCAGGAGCTGGCCAATTACCAGAGCATGGTGCATACCTTCGACGTCGACTGGCTGCGCGGGATGTCGGTGGGCGTGTTCAACCTGCAGTACGCGAGCGTCGGAGAGCTGATGCCGAAGCTGGACGGCATGTTCGGCGTGCATGGCGACACTCCGCTGGCCGGCATGCTGCGTTTCATCCCGATCGAGCGTACCAACGCGCTGGTGGTGATCAGTACCCAGCCGGCGTACCTGCAGGAAGTCGGCGACTGGATCAACCGCATCGATCGTGGCGGTGGCAATGAGCCGCAGTTGTTCGTCTACGACGTGCGCAACATCAAGGCGTCGGATCTGGCCAAATATCTGGCGCAGATCTACACCAACAGCGGTGGCGGCGGCGGGGACAGCGGTGGCCGGGTGGGGCCGGGTCTCAGCGGCGGTACGCTGGGCAGCGCCGACAATGCCAATGGCGGGACCAGCATGGGCAGCACGGCGGGCAGCTTTGGCAGCGCGGGTTCGACCGGTGGCGGCATCGGCGGGATGAAAAGCGCGGGCGGCATCGGCGGTAGCCGGGGCGGCCCCGGTGGTGGCGGCGGGTCGGGCTTCGGTGGGCCTGGTGCCGGCGCGTCCGCCTTTGGCGCTGGCAATTCTGCGGGTGGCGACAGTGTCGGCGGGTCCGCCGATCAGCAGTTCAGCTCCAGCGACGGCAGCGTGAAGATCAGTTCGGTGGACAGCAACAACCAGCTGCTGGTGCGCGCGCGGCCGTCGCAATGGGAGGAGATCAAGGCGGCGATCCACAAGCTCGACAATGTGCCGTTGCAGGTGCAGATCGAGACCCGCATTCTCGAAGTCAACCTCACCGGCGAATTCCAGTTTGGCGTGCAGTGGTATCTGCAGGGGCTGGCCGGCAGCACCACCGACGCCAGCGGCAACCTCGTGCCGGGCCATCCCGGTAATCCGCGCCAGATCGCGCTGGGTCAGGGTGGCAATACGTTCACCGGCCAGCCGTTCTTCTACTCGTTCCTGAACAACAACCTGCAGGTCGCGGTGAACGCGCTGGAGACCAGCGGCAATACCAAAACGCTGTCGGCGCCCTCGATGGTGGTGATGAACAACCAGACCGCGCACATCCAGGTCGGCAACCAGATCCCGATCAATCAGACCAGCGTCAATACCGGGATCGGCACGGCCACCAGCTACAACCAGGTCAGCTACATCAATACCGGCGTGATCCTCAACGTGCAGCCGCGGATCAATCCCGGTGGCCTGGTCTACATGAACATCGGCCAGCAGGTCAGCCAGGTCGACAAGTCGGTGCCGCTGGTCAACGGCAACGCCACTATCTCGCAGCGTGAACTGGCCACCGAGGTCGCGGTGCAGAGTGGTCAGACCGTATTGCTCGGTGGCCTGATCCAGCAGGCCGAGGGCACCTCCGACACCGGTATCCCGGGACTGAACCGGATACCGTGGCTGGGCCGCCTGTTCGGCAGCACCAGTCGCAGCCGCAACCGCACCGAGTTGATCGTGCTGATCACGCCGCGGGTGATCCGCGGTGGCGAGGATGCCAAGCAGATCACCGACGACTACAAGAGCAAGTTCGAATCGCTGGCACCGTTGCGGGCGTCCGTGAAGCCTGCCGGATCGGCGCCTGCGATGTCTCCCGCGTCCCATTGACGGGCTGGTGTGTGCCGTCGGCGACGTGCTGCCGGCATCAGCGTGATGTGAGGATCACCGGGTGTGTGCTGCCGACTGCGGCACGCACTGACCGGGCGCGGGCCGTCCGCTGCAGCCGCTATCATCGTGCGGATGACCGCCGCCGCGCCCGCTTTTCCGATCACCCCATTGCTGCCGGAGATCGCCGTGTCGCTGGCCGCGCACCCGCGACTGGTGCTGGAGGCACCGCCGGGTGCCGGCAAGACCACCCAGGTGCCGTTGGCGCTGCTCGATGCGCCATGGCTGGACGGGCAGAAAATCGTGATGCTGGAGCCGCGCCGGATTGCGGCACGCGCCGCGGCGCACTTCATGGCGCAGCAGCTCGGCGAGGCGGTCGGTCAGACCGTCGGTTACCGTATCCGTTTCGAATCACGGGTCAGTGCGGCGACGCGGATCGAGGTCGTCACCGAAGGCATCCTGACCCGGTTGATCCAGGACGATCCGGAGCTGACCGGGATCGGCGCGATCATCTTCGACGAGTTTCACGAGCGGCACCTGGCCGGCGACCTCGGCGCCACCCTGGCGCTGGAGGTGCAGGATACGCTGCGAGCGGATCTGCGCCTGCTGGTGATGTCGGCCACGCTGGACGGCGAACGCATCGCGCAGTGGCTGGATGCGCCGCGGCTGAGCAGCCCCGGCCGCAGCTTTCCGGTGC
>JAPHUU010000413.1 GCA_026193555.1 Rhodanobacter sp. | reverse complement strand
TGATCGTGGTGCCGACCAGCCTGATTCCGAACTGGCAATCGGAGATCGCACGCTTCGCACCGATGCTGCGCGTGCTGACCCTGCACGGGCCGCAGCGGGCGGAGGCGTTCGCCCAGCTCGGCGCGCAGGACATCGTGCTGACCAGCTACGCGCTGCTGCCGCGTGACGTGGTGCCGCTGCGCCAGCAACCGTTCGCGCTGATCGTGCTGGACGAGGCGCAGCAGGTGAAGAATCCGCGCACCCAGGCCCGTCGTGCCCTGCTCAGCCTGCGCGCCGCGCGCTACGTCTGCCTCACCGGCACGCCGCTCGAAAACCACCTGGGTGAGTTGTGGTCGCAGGTCGACCTGGCGGTGCCCGGCCTGCTCGGTGACGAGGGCGCATTCCGGCGCCACTACCGGATGCCGATCGAGAAACAGCACGACGAGGAGTGCCAGCAGCGGCTCAACCTGCGCCTGGCGCCGTTCATCCTGCGCCGGACCAAGGCGCAGGTGGCGCAGGAGCTGCCACCGAAGACCGAGATCACCCGTCGGGTGGTGCTGGAGGGGCGCCAGCGGGAACTGTACGAAGGCCTGCGCCTGTCGCTGGCCGAGGAGTTGCGCGAGGTGATCGCCCAGCGCGGCATCGCGCACTCCGGCATCGTGGTGCTGGATGCGCTGCTGAAGCTGCGCCAGGTCTGCTGCGACCCGCGTCTGGTGAAACTGGAGGCGGCGCGCGGCGTGCACGAGTCGGCCAAGTTCGAGCTGCTGATGGACATGCTGCCGGCGCTGCTCGACGAAGGCCGCAAGGTGCTGCTGTTCTCGCAATTCACCGGCATGCTCAAGCTGATCGCGACCGAGCTTGATCGCCGCCGCATCCGCTACGTCACGCTGACCGGCGAGACGCGCGACCGCGCCGAGCCGGTGCAGCGTTTCCAGAACGGCGAGGTGCCGCTGTTCCTGCTGTCGCTGAAGGCCGGCGGCGTCGGCCTCAATCTCACCGCCGCCGACACCGTGATCCATTACGACCCGTGGTGGAACCCGGCGGCCGAGGCCCAGGCCAGCGACCGCGCGCATCGCATCGGCCAGGACAAGCCGGTGTTCGTGTTCCGCCTGATCACCAGCGGCACAGTGGAGGAGCGCATCGAGGAGCTGAAGGCGCGCAAGGCCGAGCTGGCCGCCGCGGTGCTGGAAGGCGGTGGCAGTCGCGAGAAGCTCAGCTTCGAGCAGCGCGACCTGGATGCGTTGCTGGCGCCGGAATGAGTGAGCCCGGTGGCGCAGTGTTGATGGCCGTGTCGCGGTAGCGCTCAGCTGCGCGCCACGACCTCGTCGATGCGCTTGAGCAGGTCGGCGGGGTCTTCGTACACGCGGAACGCGCCGGCCTGTTCCAGCTCCTGCTGGCCGTAGCCGCCGGAAAGCACACCCACACCGAGCGCGCGGGCGCGCTGCGCGGCCAGCATGTCCCAGATCGAGTCGCCGATCACCAGCGCCTTGCCGATGTCGCAGTCCAGCCGCTTCGCGGCGGTGACGAACAAGTCCGGGTCGGGCTTGGCATGACGCACCTGGTCGCGCGTCACCACCGGCACCTGCGCCGGATCGACGCCCAGCGCGGCCAGGTTGTGTCCGGCGGTTTCCATCCGGCCGCTGGTGGCGATCGCCCACGGAATACCGTGGTCGGTGAGAAACGTCAGCAGCTCGCGCGCGCCGGGCAGTGGCCGTACGGCACCGTTCGCCGCCAGCCGCGCATAGGCCGCGGCGTGGCCCTGGCGCAACCGGTCCAGCCGGTCTTCGGTGATCTCGATGCCGGTTTCGCGCAGCAGCATGTGGGTGAACAGGCCGCCGCTCATGCCGATCCGGCGGTGGATGCGCCACACCGAAAGGTGCACGCCCTCGCGGTCCAGCGACTCCTTCCAGGCGAGCACATGCTGGTACACGCTGTCGACCAGGGTGCCGTCGAGATCAAACAGAAAGGCGGTGTCACGGCGCGACATGGTGCGCTCCTGCGAGGTGGCCGGTAGACGGGACGATCAATCCCGGCGTGGCAGCAGCGAGCGACCCGATTCCACCACCGCCAGCGCGGCGGCGCCGACCAGGCCGGGCTCGGGGTTCATGATCGCCTGCGTCGGCACCTGCTCCATGGTTTCGCGAAAGCGGCCCTTGGATTCGAAGCGTTCGCGAAAGCGTCCGCGCTCCATCCAGGGCAGCAGGATCGGCACCAGTCCGCCGGTGAGGTAGACCCCGTCCCACGCGCCCAGGGTCATCACCAGGTCGCCGGCGACGCTGCCGAAGATGCCGGCGAAGGTTTCCACCACCTGCACGCACAGCGGGTCGCTGCCGGCGTTGGCGCGCTGGCTGATGTCCTCCGGCTTCAGCGCCTCGGGCACCTGGCCGGCGATCTCGCACAGCACGCTGTACAGGTTGACCAGACCGTTGCCGCAGATCAGCCGCTCGTTGGAAACCCGGCCGTAGCGCTGATTGAGGCGATGCAGGATCTCGATGTCCTCCGGCGTGTGCGCCGCGAAGCCGGCATGGCCGCCCTCGGTCTGCAGCACGCTGCACTCGCCCTGGCGCAGCAGCAGGCCGCCGACGCCCAGCCCGGTGCCCGGACCCACGATCACGAAGGTTTGCTCCTCCCGTGCGCCCGGTCGCGGCAGCGGCAGTCCGCCCACCGGCACCAGATCTTCCGGCTGCAACAGCATCACCGCCATGCTCTGCGCCGCGAAGTCGTTGACCAGCCGTACCGACTGCATCGACAACTCCGCCTGCAGGTTGCGCGCGGAGATCGCCCACGGGTTGTTGGTGATCTGCACCGTCTCGCCGTCGCTGATGCGACCGGCGGCGGCGATCAGCGCATGCTGCGCGCTGAGCCCGCTGTCGGTGAAGTACTGACGGATGGCATCGGTCAGCGACGCAAAATCGCTGACCTGGTAACGCCGCACGCTGTCCATCTGGAACGGTTTGGCCGCCGTCGGATCGGACAGCGCAAAACGCACATTGGTGCCGCCGAGATCAGCGAGCAGGGTCGGGGCAGCGGGGAGGTCGTGACGCATCGGCGATCCAGGCAACGAATCAAGCAAGCGTGCCAGCTGGCAGGGTATTCGTCCAGCGCGTTGGTGATGGCGCGGTCGCGCCGCCGCTCCTGCGGATGCGTGTAGGCGGGTTCGCGAACCTGCCGGCGACGGTGGTCACGGCGGGCCCCGGCGTACAATGAAACGAATGACATGCCAGCCAGGATCTATCCGATGACGTTCCCCGCCATCCGCATGCGGCGCATGCGCCGCGACGCCTTCTCCCGCGCGCTGATGCGCGAGCACACGCTGCTGACGACCGACCTGATCATGGTCGCGTTCGTGATCGAGGGCGAAGGCCAGCGCGAGGCGGTGCCGTCGATGCCGGGCGTCGAGCGATTGTCGATCGACGAACTGCTGAAGCTGGCCGGCGAGTGCGTGCGGCTGGGCATTCCCGCGCTGGCGCTGTTCCCGTCGCCCGGTGTTGACGTGAAGTCACTCGATGCCGCCGAGGCGTGGAATCCCGACAACCTGATGCATCGCGCCACCCGTGCGCTAAAGAAGGCGTACCCGGAGCTGGGCCTGATCGGCGACGTCGCGCTCGATCCGTACACTACCCACGGTCAGGACGGACTGATCGACGAGCACGGCTACGTGATGAACGAGCCCACCGTCGCGGCGCTGATCAAGATGTCGCAGGCGCAGGCCGAGGCCGGCATGGATTTCGTGGCGCCGTCGGACATGATGGACGGCCGCATCGGCGCCATC
>JAPHUU010000332.1 GCA_026193555.1 Rhodanobacter sp. | reverse complement strand
TCGGCGAGTACTGGATCAGTTCGATCAGCTTGTTGCGCAATACCACCTTGCCGGGCGTTACCGCCAGGTCGCGGCCGACCCTGATCGCCGCCTCGTTACCGGCGTGGTCTCCCATCGCCTGGCGCAGGTCGTCGAGAAACGTCTGCATGCCCGCCACGAAGTTTCCACCCGACTGGCGCATCGTGGCGGCAATCACGTCCGGGTTGAGAAACGGGAAATTGGACGGTGAAAAGACATCCAGCCACTGGCGCGCCGCAAACGACGCGATTCTGGCGTTGTGCGGGCTGACACCCTCGGCGGGCTGCATGGCCCGTGTCCACCATTCCTCCTGCAACAGGAAACCCTGATGCAGCAGGTTGAAGGGCGGCTGCCGCCACGCCGGGCTGTCGAAACGATGATCATGCGAAGCGGGCCCGATTACCCGCTTGCCGGACATCGCCTGCACCCAGCGTGCCATCTGCTGCTGGGCGGCCACGGCCAGCGACATACGCCGAAACGGCGCATTGGCCAGATGCGTCCCCCAGTCCAGGTAGGCCAGCCACATCGCGGTCGGCGACAAACCCTGGGTCAGCTTGCCCTCGGCTGCATGCAGGAGGCAGTCGGGATCGACGACCCGGGAGGTTTCCGCCGTGCCGCCCCCCGATTCGATCGTGGGCGGGCTCGATTTCAGGGACGACACCATGGCTGTCTGGTTACTCGTCGTCCCGGCACGCTGAATATCCATCGACATGGGGCAACTCCTGGGGTCGCTGGCATCGCGCTGATACCGGTTGGCATCAGCATGCTGCCGGCCAGTGATACTGACGACGCCTGCACCGGCACCATTGCTTGTTGATTCTGCCGGCAGGCGCCATGCTCCCCCTTGATTCAAGTCAACAGATGCTGCGGTGCACGACCGTAGACTGCCGCCATTGACAGCCTATCCATCGAGGACGAAACATGATCGAGCAAATGACAGGGCTGCCGGCCGGTACGCTGGGTTTCCGGGCCCATGGCCAGGTCACCGCGGCTGACTACGAGAACGTGATGGTTCCCGATGTCGAGGCTGCCTTCGCCCTCAACCGCAAGCTGCAGCTGCTGTACGTGATCGACGAGGACTTCACCGGTTTCGACCCCGGTGCAGTGTGGGACGACGCCAAGCTCGGCATGCGCCACCTGAGCGGCTGGGATCGGATCGCCCTGGTCACCGATGTGCCCTGGCTGCGGGCAGCGGCCTCAGCGATGGGCTTTCTCATGCCGGGCGAATTCCGGCTGTTCTCGCTGGCTGCACTGGACGAGGCGACGCGCTGGATCAGCGAGCCGGCGATAGCCTGACAACGGCTCGGTTGCAGTGCTTGCGCATGAACGTCCAATCTGTTCTAGTCGACCCATGCATTCGATAGCCACCAGCCTGCCGACGATCACCGCGCTTTCCGCGCGGGGCGACATGCCTGGCGGCAACGTCAACAACAATAATCGCGCGAACAATAACGCCAACTCCTGGCGGGCCATCGCGTAGCTTCAAGTCTCCAAGAAAATCGCGACGAAGGCCCGCCCAGAGCGGGCCTTCGTCGTTTTCGGGTCAGTGTTTTCCCACTCACCCATCAACCAACGAGTAGAGGATGTGCGATGTGTTCGATCTTCGGGATGTTTGATCTGCAGCCGGGTGACGACGTGGCGGGGCTGCGGCGGCAGGCGCTGGAACTGTCACAACGCCAGCGCCACCGCGGTCCGGACTGGAGCGGCGTGTTCGTCGACGCGGGGGCGATCCTGGTGCACGAGCGGCTGGCGATCGTCGATCCGGCCAGCGGTGCGCAACCACTGCGCTCGCGCGACGGCGAACTGGCACTGGCGGTGAACGGTGAGATCTACAACCACCGCGAGCTGCGCGCGGCCAGCGACTATGACTTCACCACCGGCTCCGATTGCGAGGTGATCAATGCCTTGTATCGCGGCGGCGACCCCGATTTCGTCAGCCAGCTCAACGGCATCTTCGCGTTTGCGCTGTGGGATGGTGCGGCCAGGCGCTACGTCATTGCGCGCGATCCGATCGGCGTGTGTCCGTTGTACTGGGGCCATGACCAGCAAGGCAGGCTGTGCGTGGCCTCGGAGATGAAGGCCCTGGTCGGTCTGTGCGCCGACGTGGCGCCATTCCCGCCGGGTCATGTCTATGACAGTGCCAGCGGCGAATTGCGCTGCTACTACCACAAGCCCTGGCGCGACTACCGTCACACGCAGGGTCATGAAGTGAGTGCCTCCGACTTGCATGATGCCTTCGAGCAGGCGGTGCACCGCCAGCTGATGACCGACGTGCCCTACGGTGTGCTGCTGTCCGGCGGCCTGGATTCGTCGCTGGTCGCCGCCTGCGCCGCCCGCTTTGCCCGTGAGCGGGTGGAGGACGATGACCACAGCGAGGCCTGGTGGCCGCGCCTGCATTCGTTCGCGATCGGACTGGAGGGTTCGCCCGACCTGGCCGCCGCCCGGATCGCAGCCGATGCGCTGGGCACGGTGCACCATGGTTTCGTCTACAGCTTCTGGGAGGGACTCGACGCGCTGCCCGAAGTGATCCGGCATATCGAGACCTACGACGTCACCACCATCCGCGCCGCCACTCCGATGTACCTGCTGGCGCGGCGGATCAAGGCGATGGGAGTGAAGATGGTGCTCTCGGGCGAGGGCTCCGACGAGCTGTTCGGCGGTTACCTGTACTTCCACAAGGCGCCATCGGCCGAGGCGTTTCACGAGGAGACGGTGCGCAAGCTGGATGCGCTGCACAGCTACGACTGCCTGCGTGCGAACAAGGCGATGATGGCCTGGGGCGTGGAAGCACGGGTGCCATTCCTTGACCTGGAATTCATCGACGTGGCGATGGGCATGGACGCGAAACACAAGATGGCCGGCAATGGCCGGATCGAGAAGGCGGTATTGCGCGACGCCTTCGAGGGCGCCTTGCCCGACTCGATCCTGTGGCGACAGAAGGAGCAGTTCAGCGACGGCGTGGGTTACGGCTGGATCGACGGGCTGAAGGCGCACGCCGAACAGCAGGTCAGCGACCGCGAGTTTGCGGCGGCCGCCGCACGCTATCCGTTCAACACGCCGACGACCAAGGAGGCCTATCTCTACCGGCACATCTTCGAACAGCACTACCCGGGCGAGGCCTGCGCCGCCACCGTGCCCGGCGGCAAGTCCATTGCCTGCTCGTCGCCGGCCGCGCTGGCCTGGGATCCGGCGTTTGCCAACGCCGCCGATCCGTCCGGGCGATCGGTGCGCGGGGTGCACAGCGACGCACTGGCCTGAGCGGTTTGCTATCCTGTACGGCTTGACCGAGGGCGCCCGTCGGCGCCCTCAACTTCACTGGCACAGCACATGATCGAAACCAATCCGATCCTCGCGCAGATCGCGGACCTCCGGGCCCGGGTCGAGTCGCTTAGGGGGTATCTTTGACTACGCTACCAAGAGCGAACAGCTGGAAGAAGTAAGCCGCGAACTGGAAAATCCCAAGGTCTGGGACGATCCGGCGCGCGCGCAGGAACTGGGCCGCGAACGTGCCCGCCTGCACACCATCGTCAATGGCATCGACACCCTGACCGCCAGTCTCACCGACGCCAGCGAGCTGCTGGAAATGGCGATCGCCGATGATGACGAGGAGACCGCCGTCTCGGTGGTCAGCGATCTGGCCGGCCTCGAGGCGCAGGTCGGCAAGCTGGAGTTCCAGCGGATGTTCTCCGGCAAGATGGACACGGCCAATGCGTTCGTCGACATCCAGGCCGGCGCCGGTGGCACCGAAGCGCAGGACTGGGCCGAAATGCTGCTGCGCATGTATCTGCGCTGGTGCGAGTCGCGCGGCTGGAAGACCGAGCTGATGGAGGTCTCAGGCGGCGAAGTGGCCGGCATCAAGTCCGCCACGTTCCGGGTCGAGGGCGACTACGCCTACGGCTGGCTGAAGACCGAGATCGGCGTGCACCGGCTGGTGCGCAAGTCGCCGTTCGATTCGGACAACCGGCGCCATACCAGCTTCACCTCGGTGTTCGTGTCGCCCGAAGTCGACGACGACATCGAGATCGACATCAACCCGGCCGACCTGCGCACCGACGTGTACCGCTCCTCCGGTGCCGGCGGCCAGCACGTCAACAAGACCGAGTCGGCGGTGCGTATCACGCATATCCCGACCAATACCGTGGTGGCCTGCCAGACCGGCCGCAGCCAGCATGCCAACCGCGATACCGCGATGAAGATGCTGGCCGCCAAGTTGTACGAGCTGGAAGTGCAGAAGCGCAACGTCGAACGAGATGCGCTGGAAGCGACCAAGTCCGACATCGGCTGGGGCAGCCAGATCCGCAACTACGTGCTGGACCAGAGCCGGATCAAGGATCTGCGCACCGGGATCGAACGCACGGATACGCAGAAGGTACTCGATGGCGACCTCGACGAATTCATCGAAGCCAGTCTGAAGTCAGGCCTCGAGGCTGGCTCCAAACGGGCCGACGCTTGATCGCCATCGCCTCCAGCCCATCCAATCTCCAACGAGGGGTAGCAGCATGAACCGCAGAAAGATCTTCGGAATCCTGGTCGCATGCGCCGTGCTGGCGGCATTTGTCGGTACCGCCAGCGCCCAGCAAGGCTCCGCCAGCCAGGACATCAAGCACGATGCCAAGGCGGCCGGGAAAGACATCGGCCACGGCGCACGCGCTATCGGGCACGAAACCAGATACGTCGCCAAGAATATCGGCCACGGGGCGAAGGAGGCCGGTCACGGCATCGCGAAGGGTGCGCGCACGGGCTGGGATGCCACCAAGCACGCATTCAAGGACACGTTCGACAAAGGGCACTGAGGTTCATCCTTCGTCGTTTGGCCTTTCCACCACAAACCCTGGAAACCGGACCCGTCGCTTGACGAGGTGCCGGCAGTAACGGAATCCATCATGAGTGAACCAACCGATACCCCGCCTGTCGACGAGAACAAGCTGATCGCGGAGCGGCGCGAGAAATTGCACGCGCTGCGCGGGCAGGGCATCGCGTTCCCGAACGATTTCAAGGTCGACAGCTTCGCCGGTGACCTGCAGGCCGAGTTCGCCGACAGGGACACGCATACCGCCGAGGCCATCGAGGCCGCCGCGCGCCGGGTGAAGGTGGCCGGGCGCATCGTGCTCAAGCGGGTGCAGGGCAAGGTCAGCTTCGTGCAGTTGCAGGACTTCAGCGGCCGCATCCAGCTGTTCATCCATCAGGGCACGCTGGGCGAGCCCTACGAGGCGTTCAAGGGCTGGGACGTGGGTGACATCGTGGGTGCCGAAGGCGTGCTGATGCGCACCAAGACCGGCGAGCTCTCGCTCCGCGTCGACGCCCTGCGCCTGCTGACCAAGAGCCTGCGTCCGCTGCCGGACAAGTTCCACGGACTGGCCGACGTGGAGCAGCGTTACCGCCAGCGCTATGTCGACCTGATCGTCACCGAGCAGGCGCGACGTACGTTCGCATTGCGCTCCAGGAGCATCGGCTTCATGCGCCAGTGGCTGGAAGCACCGGCGCGCCGCTTCATGGAAGTGGAAACGCCGATGATGCACGTCATCCCCGGCGGTGCCACGGCCAAGCCGTTCGTGACCCATCACAACGCGCTCGACATGGAGCTGTACCTGCGCGTGGCGCCCGAGCTGTACCTGAAGCGGCTGGTGGTCGGCGGCTTCGATCGCGTCTACGAGATCAACCGCAACTTCCGCAACGAGGGCGTGTCGACCCGGCACAACCCCGAATTCACCATGCTGGAGTTGTACCAGGCCTACGCCACCTACCACGAGATCATGGATCTCACCGAAGGGCTGATCCGCGATACCGCGCAGACCGTCCTGGGCACTACCGAGTTGAGCTGGGATGGCGCATCCATCGATGTCGGCCCGGCGTTCCGTCGCTGGCGCATGGAAGACGCCGTGCTGGAGCACAACCCCGAAATCAAGCGCGAGGAATTGCGCGACCGCGAGGCGATGGCCGCCCACGCGAAGCGGCTCGGCGTGCAGGTCAAGCCCGGCTACGGCTGGGGCAAGCTGCTGCTGGAGATCTTCGAGAAGACGGTCGAGCACACCCTGATCCAGCCCACCTT
>JAPHUU010000427.1 GCA_026193555.1 Rhodanobacter sp. | reverse complement strand
GCATGCCGGCATGCGTCATGCCGCAGGCAAGGGACGTCGCGCTGGCGATACATGTCAGAGAAATCGTCTTGTGCGTTTCATGCTCCTTGCGGTGTATGTCTGCCAGGTGGTCAGGGATTCTCTTTGTCGCTGATGGCGTCACTTCGGCCAGGCTTCAGCCGCCCGGCCTTGCGCAATGCCTCGCGCAGCACGTATTCGATCTGAGCGTTGACGCTGCGCAGTTCGTCGTCCGACCAGCGCTGCATCGCCTCCAGCACGACCGCGTTGATGCGCAGCGGATAAGCTTTTTTCTCGACAGCCATGGCGTCGTCAGTGCGGGTTGCGTCGCGTTGCCGCAATACCGACGACGAGGATGATCAACGCAGTGGTCATGATCCGGCTCCCACTCAGTTGTACAGCGTGCCGGTGTTGACTACCGCCTGGGTGCCGCGTTCGCTGCAGAGCACCACCAGCAGGTTGCTGACCATCGCGGCCTTGCGCTCCTCGTCGAGTTGCACCACGCCGCGATTGTTCAGCTGATCCAGCGCCATCTCGACCATGCTGACCGCGCCTTCGACGATTCGTGTGCGGGCGGCGATGATCGCGCCAGCCTGCTGCCGCTGCAGCATCGCCTGGGCAATTTCCTGGGCATAGGCGAGGTGGCTGATGCGCGCCTCGATAACGCCCACGCCGGCCTTGCCCAGACGGGTCTGGATCTCGTCGCGCAGATGCGAGTTGATCACCTCGCCATGACTGCGCAGGGATGGCTTGCCGTCGTCATGCGCATCGTAGGGGTAGCTCTGCGCCATCTGGCGCAGCGCCGATTCGGTCTGGATATGCACGTAGTTTTCGTAGTCGTCGACGCAGAACACCGCTTCGGCGGTATCGAGCACCTGCCACACCACCACGGCGGCGATCTCGATCGGGTTGCCGTCATTGTCGTTGACCTTCAGCTTGCCGCTCTCGAAGTTGCGCACCCGCAGCGAGATGCGCTGCTTGCTGAAGAATGGGTTGGTCCAGCGCAGGCCCGCCAGCCTTGCCGTGCCGGCGTACTTGCCGAACAGCTGCAGCACCTGGCCTTCGTTCGGCGCGACCTGGAAAAAGCCTTTCAGCATGAAGGCGGTGACGAATATCGTGGCGAAACCGGCGATGATGCCCGCTGTGTCCTGATCGGGCGCCGATCTGAGCAGCACGGTGGCGCCCACGGCAAACAAAGCGAGGCACACACCGACAAAGGGAATGCCGGCCACTGAAAAACCCTGATGTTCGTTCATGCGTGGATCCTCCCGAAGATGACCAATAGTAGATATCAAAACGATATCATCGTGCAAGTGTCATCGCGTGCGCACGGAGTCGAGCGGGCTGGCGCGGAGCCGCTCGCGCCACTTGCCGTCGGCCACGTGCGGGGTTCCCAACCGTACAATGCACGTTTGCGCCAGGAGCTCCCATGAAACCCTTCGGCACACCCTGTTCCGATCAGGCCCTGCGGGTTTTGTTGCTGGGCGCCGGCGAGCTGGGCAAGGAGGTCGCGATCGAATTGCAGCGCTATGCGGTGGAAGTGATCGCAGTCGATCGCTACGCCAACGCGCCGGCGATGCAGGTGGCTCATCGCAGCCATGTGATCGACATGCTCGATGGCAAGGCCTTGCGCGCACTGATCGAGGCCGAGCGGCCCGACCTGGTGGTGCCGGAGATCGAGGCGATCCACACGCCGACCCTGATCGAGCTGGAAAAGGAAGGGCTGCGGGTCATTCCGACGGCCCGCGCGGCATGGTTGACGATGGACCGCGAAGGCATTCGTCGCCTCGCGGCCGAAGAGCTGGGCTTGCCGACCTCGCCGTACCGCTTCTGCGACGATCAGGCACAGTATCGCGAAGCCGTCGCCGTGATCGGCCTGCCGTTCGTGATCAAGCCGGTGATGAGCTCCTCGGGCAAGGGGCAGAGCGTGGTGCGCCGCGCCGACGAGCTGCAGCAGGCATGGGACTACGCGCAGTCCGGCGGTCGTGCCGGCAAGGGGCGCGCGATCGTCGAGGGCTTCGTCGATTTCGATTACGAGATCACCTTGCTGACCGTGCGGCACCGGGATGGTGTCAGCTTCTGTGCGCCGATCGGCCACCGCCAGGAAGACGGCGATTACCGTGAGTCCTGGCAGCCGCAGCCGATGAGCGAGGCCGCGCTGGCGGAGGCGCAGCGTCAGGCAGCGGCCATCACCGCGGCGCTGGGCGGCTGGGGTGTGTTCGGCGTGGAGTTTTTCGTCAATGGCGATGCGGTGATCTTCTCCGAAGTCAGCCCGCGGCCGCACGACACCGGCCTGGTTACGCTGGTTTCACAGGATCTGTCGGAGTTCGCGCTGCACGCGCGGGCGATCCTCGGCCTGCCGATTCCGGTGATCCGGCAGCTCGGTGCCTCGGCATCGTGTGCGGTGCTGGTCGAGGGCGACGGCGTGGCGCCGCGCTATTTCAACGTGGCCGAGGCGCTGGCTGAAACGGACACGCAACTACGCATCTTCGGCAAGCCGGCGGTAAAGGGGCGTCGGCGGATGGCCGTCACCCTGGCACGCGACGAGAGCATCGAGGCGGCCAAGGCCAAGGCGATGCGCGCGGCCGAGCGGATCCGCGTGGAGCTTTGAGGCGGGGTTTGCGATAGTCACGCCTTCGCCCACGAGGGGCTCATGGCAGGGAGGGAATCATGCAATCGACGGGTTTCGCACATTGGTTGGTGGTCGTGGTGGAGACGTTCTCCGCCGTATTCCTGTTGCTGCTGGCGCTGCTGGTGGCGCTGACCATGGTCACCTGGGTGGTCGATCGCAACCAGACCTCCAACTCGGTGCTGCGCAACTTCCCGGTGATCGGCCACTTCCGCTACGGGTTCCTGCGTCTGGGCGAGTTCTTCCGGCAGTACCTGTATTCCAGCGATCGCGAAGAGCTGCCGTTCAACCGCGCCCAGCGCATATGGGTGTATCGCGCGGCCAAGAGCGAGGAGAACACCAACGCGTTCGGTTCCACCCGCGACCTGCGCAAGGAGGGCGTGCCGTTCTTCGTCAATGCGGCGTTTCCCGCGCTGGGCGACCATCATGTGGAGCCGAAGCCGGTGCGGATCGGTCCGTATGCGCGTGAGCCGTACGACCACGCGGCGTTCTTCAACATCTCGGCAATGAGTTTCGGCGCGCTGTCGGCGCCGGCAGTGCGCGCGCTGTCGATGGGTGCGGCGAAGGCCGGCATCTGGCTGGACACTGGAGAGGGTGGGCTGGCGCCGTATCACCTTGAGGGTGGCTGCGACATCGTGTTCGAGATCGGCACCGCCAAGTACGGCGTGCGCACGCCCGACGGCCTGCTGGACGACGACAAGCTCAAGGCGACAAGCGCACATCGGCAGGTGAAGATGATCAGCATCAAGCTCGGCCAGGGCGCCAAGCCCGGCATGGGCGGCCTGCTGCCGGCGGCCAAGGTGACCGCCGAGATCGCGGCGATCCGCGGCATTCCGGCGGGGCAGGATTCGCAGAGCCCGAACCGGCACCTGGACATCGCCAACGTGTCCGAGCTGATGGATGCGATTGCGCATATCCGCGAGCTGACCGGCAAGCCGGTCGGCTTCAAGGCGGTATTTGGCGGCATGGCCTGGATCGAGGAGCTGTGCGATCAGGTGCGTCAGCGCGGGATCGAGAGCGCGCCGGACTTCATCATCGTCGACGGCTCCGAGGGCGGCACCGGCGCGGCGCCGCAGACCTTGATGGAAGGCGTCGGCTTGCCGCTGCACGAGGCGTTGCCGGCGCTGGTCGATACCTTGATCAGCCGTGGCCTGCGCCAGCGCATCAAGGTGATCTGCTCGGGCAAGCTGATCACCGCCTACGACGTGGCGCGGGCGCTATCCACCGGCGCGGACTTCGTCAATTCGGCGCGCGGTTTCATGCTGTCGCTGGGTTGCATCCAGTCGCTGCAATGCAACCGCAACACCTGTCCCACCGGCATCACCACCCAGAACCCGAAGCTGCAACGCGGGCTGGTGGTCACCGACAAGAGCGACAAGGTGTACCACTACGCGAAAAACGTGATGCACGAAGTCGGCATCATCGCCCACAGCTGTGGTGTCGACGACCCGCGGCAGCTCGACCGCAGCCATTGCCGCGTGGTGGGTGACGACGGCCTGTCGATTCCGCTGGAGAAGCTGTTTCCGTATCCGGCGGCGGAGCATCACGCATGAGTCGATGCGTGGGGCGGGTGAGCAAAAGCGCATACCAGCCTACGGCATCGCTTGCCAGCCTTCCGCGGTGCGTATCTGCAGCGGCTGGAAGCGCCGCTTGTAGTCCATCTTCGGGTGGCCGTCGATCCAGAAGCCCAGATACAGCCACGACAGGCTGCGGCGGCGGGCCAGCTCGACCTGCTGCAGGATCGCGAATGTGCCGAGGCTGCGGCTGGTCTCGGCGGGCTCGTAGAAGGTGTACACCGCCGACAGGCTGCTGGGGCAGACGTCGGTGACCGCCACCGCCAGCAGGCGCTCGTCCTGGCGCACTTCGAGGAACAGCGTGGGGCTCCACGGCGCGGTGAGGAAGCGGCGGAAGTCGCTGGCTTCGGCATCGTCCATGCCGCCGCCGACATGACGACTCTGCAGGTAGCGCTCGTACAGTGCATGGCGCTCGCGGTTGTAGCCGGGCACCGACTCGCTGACCTGCAGATCCGCATTGCGCTTCAGGCAGCGTCGCTGCGAGCGGTCCGGCGCGAAGTGCTCCACGTCGACGCGGCAGGGCGTGCAGGCACGGCACCGCGGGCAACTGGGGAAATACAGATGACCACCGGCACGGCGAAAGCCGCGTTCCAGCGCAGGGCCATACAGCTGGTCAAGGTGCGGCGCGGCCGGGTCGAGCACCAGGTTCTGCGCGGTGCGTTCGGCGAAATAACCGCACGCATGGGGCAGAGTCTGGAACAGCCGGACTTGATCGGAGCGCATGTCCCGATTCTATGCCGCACCGATGGCGCAACACCATCGACCCGTGCTCAAAGCACGTGCAGGTAGCGCAGAACCACCATCGCGAACGCGGCCAGCACCGCCAGCAGCACGATGCGCCGCGCCCGCGCCACCGTGTGCTCACGCCGGATCATCGGGGTGGGACTGCGCGCGGCTTCCAGCTCGTCGCCATGGCGGATCACCGGCTCGATGCCGATCTCGCGCAGCAGCGCGCGCGCCGCAGCGTAGTCCTCGGCCCGACTGATCCACACCTGCGGCCAGTTGCCCTTGTCGTCCCGCTGTTGCGTGTAGCTGAACCGTTGCCAGCTGGGACGGTTGTAGTTGGAGCGGTTGGTCACCATCGTCTCGATGCCGTGCTCGGCCATCAGGGCGACCACGGTGTCGATGTTTTCCTGGCGGGGGGAAGTGTAGATCTGGCGCATGCGTCAAGTTTACCCGGCTGTATCGTTAATCAAGGTTTGCGCACGCGGATCAGGCCTTCCTGCGCCGTCGAGGCGACCAGCTGGCCATCGCGGCTGAAGATCTGCCCCCGCGCCAGCCCGCGCCCACCCTGGGCGGTCGGGCTGTCGAACGAATACAGCAGCCATTCGTCCACCCGGAACGGCCGATGAAACCACAGCGCATGGTCGAGGCTGGCCATCTGCACGTTGCGCGTCATGTAGGAAATGCCGTGTGGCAAGGTGGCGGTGCCGATCAGGTGGAAGTCCGAGGCATAGGCGAGCAGGGCGCGGTGCAGGATCGCCGTGTCGCTGATCGGCGCGGCCAGCCGGAACCAGATGTGCTGGATCGGCGGCCGCTTTGCCGGATGCATGTCGTCGCGCGGCCACACCTGGCGGAACTCGAACGGGCCGTCGATGCCCAGCCAGCGTTGCAGCTTCACCGGCAGGCGCGCCAGTTCCTCCGGCGGCAG
>JAPHUU010000403.1 GCA_026193555.1 Rhodanobacter sp. | reverse complement strand
TGCTGGATGTATTCGGTTAGTCCGCCCTGCGGCTCGCTTGCCATGTCTCAACCCTTGAATCTGAACGCCAGCAGATAAACCGCGTAAGCCACCACCAACCCCGTGATGGCGGCCAGCGGCGGCAACTTGTATTGGAACAGGATCACGACCAACCCCCCGACGATCACGACCCACTTCAGGATCATGCCCGTCAGCAGGCGAGTCAACGCCATACCGGCGCCATCCAACCCACTGAAAAATCGCGTCGACAGCAGCGCGGTACCCAGCGCCACCACCGCGCCCCCTGCCGCGCCTGACAATGCTTCTCGGCGCCCCAGCGCCAGGAAAGCGAGGCCGATCATCAGCGCTACAGCGAGCTGCAGCAGCACGATGCGCAGGGCAAGACGACGACCGGAAGCAAGACTGTTAAGCACGTAGCGTCTCCGCGCGGTTTACACCGTGCGGCACCGATACCGCCACGGGCCACGATCCGATCTGTAAAAGTATATCAGCGCGGCGATTGCATCAACAAGCTGGGCCGGCAGGATTTGCCTGCCCTGCGGCAATGTTTCGCAGACCTGGCCGCGCCCCGTCCACAAAAAAGGGGCCGGACATCCTGTCCGGCCCCTTGGGCTCGCAGCCAGGGGGAGGGTGGCTGCGAATTCAGCGCTCGATTACTTGGCGGCCTTCTTGGCGGCAGCAATCGGAGCGGTCACGGCGTCGTTGGCAGCCTGCTGCTGTTCCTGGGCAAGGGCGGTCAGCGACTCGGCGGTCTTCTGCGTGATCGCGAACACTTCCTGCGAAACGGCCACGGTGCGCTCGGCATTGTCGCGGCTGAGGCTGGTGCCCTTTTCCCACAGGCCACGCAGGCCGTTCATGTCACGCGCATCCATCGCCTCGGCGACGAATTCGGCGGAAACCTTGGCATGCTGTTCGAGCGCCTTGAGCTGCAGCTCGGCCACCGACTCCAAGCCCTTCAATGCCAGCGACTGCGCCTTGAAAGCGTTGTCGGCCAACTGCTTGGTGAACGCAAAAAGCTGGTTGTTGATTTGCTGTGTCATGGTGTTGTCCTCACTGAGGATGGGGTAGTGACACGCAATCTAGCAGCTTATTTGGTGCAGTGCAATATATTTTTTGTGAAGAAGCTGAAGTATTTATTAAATATATTGTTAAACAATAGCTTGCTATGGATCATGGCAGTGTGGCGGCGCGTCAAAAACTGTCCCGGCTACAGCTGGCACCGGAAGTACAGGTCTCGTGTACCACGACCTTGTCCAAGCCCGGGAGGCGCGGTTGCAGCCGTTGCCATATCCAGCGCGCCAGCATCTCGCTGGTGGGATTCTCCAGACCCTCGATGTCGTTCAGGTAGTGGTGATCGAGCTGATCGTAGATCGGCGCGAAGGCGGCTTTCACATCGGCGAAGTCCATCACCCACCCCAACCGCGGGTCGGGCTCGCCGCTCACGTGGATCTCGATCCGAAACGAATGCCCGTGCAGACGCGCACACTTGTGCCCCTCCGGCACCTGCGGCAACCGATGCGCCGCCTCGATCTGGAACACTTTGAAAATCTGCATGGCGAGCGCCTGCGTGCCGTCAACGGATCAGGACTGGCGGAAGAACACACGCCAGGAATGTGGTGGCCGGGCGCACTCGAACAGGTGCCGCCAGGCCGTGCGATTACGGGGATTCCACCGCGACTCGTCGAAAGCCACCTCCATGAGTCTTCCCAGGAGAGGCCTGCTGCTTCGCCGCGTCGTTTCATTGTACCCGAGGACCACCGCGAGCCGGCACCCAGCCTGATGAACCTGCCCGCCGACGGGGCGTGCTGACCTGGCGCGCCAAGGCGCTATCCTTTTCGGACGCTGAGAGAGGCGTGACCCGCGGGACTCGCCTTGTTCGACCAACCCATCGTGATGCTCGATTTCGAGACCACCGGCCTGAGCGCCGCCGGCGGCGACCGCATCACCGAAGTGGCCGCCCTGCGCATCGTCGATGGCGTGGTGGCCGAGCGGTACGTGACGCTGATCAATTGCGGCGTACGCATTCCGTCCTTCGTGACCGCGCTGACCGGCATCTCCCAGCGGATGGTCGATAAAGCACCGCCGGTGGCGCAGGTGCTTCCCCAGCTGCTGGATTTCATCGGCGACGATGTCCTGGCCGCCCACAATGCCAGCTTCGACGCCCGGTTCCTGCTGGCCGAGAGCGAACGGCAGGGCCTGTCACCGCGCCACCGCGGCCTGATCTGTTCGCTGAAGCTGGCACGCAGGATGTTGCCGGGACACGCCAGCTACAAGCTCGGCGGCCTGGCGCACGCATTGAACATCAGCTACCGCGGCAGCGCCCACCGCGCCGAAGCCGACGCGGAAGTCTCGACGCGGCTGCTGTTGCATATCGGGGATTCGCTCAGGCACCGGTATCGCTGCCAGTCGATCGCGCCGGGTTTGCTCGAGGCGATCAACCGGCAGAGTGCGGCCAGGGTGCCGGACTTTTTGAGTCGCAGTTTTGCGAAGAGCCGTTAGGGCTCTACCCCTGAACGCGGACACTTCCAGGAAGGCCGAGGGTCAGCAAGAGAGAGCGCCATAGCCGCGCGACGTGAACTCGGCGACAAGTGCCAACGTATGGCGAGCCAGACGGGCCCTCCAACCACACGTCAGATCAGCGCGGTCGTCTGCGATGTTGGCACCGCCTCGGACTTCGCCCTCAGTGCTTCATACAATTGCGCCGGCCCAAGCAGAATGTCCTTCAAGCCGTCGCGCACGCGCTCCGAAC
>JAPHUU010000045.1 GCA_026193555.1 Rhodanobacter sp. | reverse complement strand
CGCCATCGCCATCGCCATCGCCGCTGCCATGACAGCGATGACGCAGTTTACGAGTATGTCCCGTTTGATGCCTGCTGGAATGGACGGGAGATCACTTCTCGGGATACGCCCTGACACAGTGCCGCCCACGGGCTTCCAACAGTGAAATCGAACGCCGTTGCCACGATGCCCAGTGGGGCGTGCCGCTGCACGATGATCAGCGATCGTTCGCATTGCTTTGCCTGGGGGCGCCCAGGCTGGACTGTCCTGGTGGACATCCCGGCCACGCGCGAACGCTATCGCCAGGGGTTCCGACAGTTCGACATCGAGCGCGTCGCGGCCATGATCGATCGTGAACTGGGCACTGCCTTCTCGATCGGGGCATCGTCCGCAACCGGCCGAAGCTCGCCTCGGTGCGGGACAACGCCAGGGCCGCGTTGCAGGTGATGGATGCGAAGGGAAGCCTGGGCCGATTCCGTGATCCCTCGTGGAGGGATGCAGGTTGCGCAACCGCATGTGCAGGGCGCTGAAAAAGCGCGGTTTCCGTTTCGTTGGCAGCACCCTCTGCCATGTCGCCAACCTGCTCGACCGTCAGTTCGCCGCGGCAGCCCGGGACACGTCCCACACCGAGCCCCACTGTGTCGCCGTCTACAGGCTTCGCGAAGGACGGGAATGGATCGACAGCCGGTGCTGGCCGCCCGTTGATCGCCGTTCGGGATTCACCCGAATCGCGTCAATTGCCAGTGCGGGGTGCGGGGCCAGCACATGGCTCGCCATGCAGGAACGCCAGCTTCCGCTCGCGCGGCAATTGCTTGATCGCCCATTCCGCTCGTGACGCGCTGGCGCGGTTGGGGTAGGTGCGGAAGCCCACCAAATGCACCGGCGGATTGGCGCGGGTGTAGCGGGCGCCGCGACCGGCGACGTGCGCGGCATAGCGGGCGTCCAACCGGTTGGTGATGCCGGCGTACCAGCTGCCGTTGCGGCATTCGATCAGGTACAGGCACCACGTGCCGTTGGCTGCCAGCGGCTGCGGTGGTGTGGCGGCAGATAGTGGTGCGCTCACGAGAACTCACTTCACCTCGACGGTGACTGGCGGAGGACATGCTTCGCCCGGTGAAAACGTCCACGATGAACGCGCGGGATCACGTCGCGCCGGGCCGGATCCTGTCAGCGGAATATAACTGCATGTTCCGCCTTCGCCCGTGTAGGTGGCGTAAGCGATTGATGAAAGGAACGCGTGGGCGTGGTGCGTGTGACGTACCTGTTCCAGGTCATCGGTCGGTGGCACGGGCGCGGACACGGTGCAGACCTTGAGTCCACTTTATCGACAGTCCGTCAGTAGGGCGTGCCCTGCTGTCGCTGCCGCCGCAGGGCACGGGCATACCATTCGAACTCGTCCAGGAAGCGGTCGAGGGTGCGGGTGACGTGCTCGTTCTGCGGCTTGCCGTCTTGATCCAGTGAAGCGCCGATGCGCGGAATCGGGCACTCGCTGGGGATGCCCGGCATGCCCAGTTCGGCCAGGGTGGTGCGCAGGGCGACGGCGGCCCGCACGCCGCCGAACATGCCCGCGGAATAGCAGACGATGCCGGACGGCCGCCAGAAGTACTCTTCCAGGAAATGGTCGAGCAGGTTCTTCATCGCCGGCGGGATGCCGTGGTTGTATTCGCCGCTGACGATCGCGAAGCCGTCGACGCGGCGATACAGCGTGGCCAGCTGTTCCAGCGCGGCCGGTGCGGTGCCGGCGGGATATTCCTTGTACATGCGATCGAGCAGCGGCAGTTGCAGCTGCAGCGGGTCGACCAGCACCGCCTCGTGACCACGGCCCTCGATCGCGTGGATGACCAGCCTCGCAGCCCGGATGCCCATGCGCTCGTGGCGCACCGAGCCAAGCAGCACGGCGAACGACAGGGGTGGGCTCGGCTCGGTCATTGTGCTCTCCGTTTCGCGGTCAACCATCGCTGTGTCGAACGGTCATGGCCGTCTGCATGACAGGCGATGGCGAACCGGCAGGGTTCACGTCCGGGTGGATGGCAGGCGCGGCCATCCACCCGGCGATCATGTCCATGTACGCCGTTGCCATGATCCCAGCAGGAAGGTTGCGCCGATGCAGGCGGCGAACGCCAGCAGCCAGCGGTCGGCCGGCGGACGGGGCAGCGGCAGGCTGGCGGTGATGGTGTGCAGCCAGGCGCCGCCGTAGAGCACCGACACCACGACGGTGGCCAGCAGCAGGGCGAGGCCCAGCGCCATCGTCAGGACGCGCTCGAAACGGACATCGGCGGCGGGCGCAGGCGTGGCAGGCATCAGCGCGGCGACGTGCTGCGCGAAGTCCGGCGGCAGCGCATGGTCCAGCGGTTCGCGCAAGGCACGCGTCAGCGGGCGGTAGCGCCGCACGCGGGCGTCGTCCGCGGCTGGATCGAGGCCCTGCCGTTCGCGTCGCAAGGCCTCTTCCTGCGCCTGCCATTCACGTTCGTCGGCGGCGTCGGCGAAGGGTGGAATCTGGTGGTCGATGTCGTGGTTCATGCTGCAACTCCGGTCCGGGCTTCGAGGGCACTGCGCAGGCGCAGGCGGGAGCGGAACAGGTGACTCTTGATGGTGCCGGTGGCCAGCCCGGTGATCTGCGCCATTTCGGCAATCGGGGTTTCCTCGAGGTAATACAGCGTCAGCAGCGTGCGTTGCAACGGCGGCAGCGCATCGATCGCGGCGTGCAGATGCCGTGCGATCTCCTCGTCGGCGCAGTCGGCTTCCAGATCGAAGCCGTCGCCGACCT
>JAPHUU010000322.1 GCA_026193555.1 Rhodanobacter sp. | reverse complement strand
TTCTGCAACAAGCTGTGGAACGCCTCGCGTTTCGTGCTGATGAATGTGGATGAAGCGGGGAACGGGGAACGGGGAACGGGGAACATGCAGCCGGTGACCGAGGCCGAGCGATGGATCCTGACCCGGCTGAAGCAGACCCTGGTCGAGGTCGAGCAGCACTTCACCAGCTACCGTTTCGACCATCTGGCGCAGGCGCTGTACGAGTTCGTCTGGAACGAGTTCTGCGACTGGTTCCTTGAGCTGTCCAAGCCGGCCCTGAACGGCGACGACGTCGCGGCCGCCGCATCGACCCGGCACACCCTGCTGGTGGTGCTGGAAAGCGTACTGCGCGCGATGCATCCGGTGATTCCGTTCATCACCGAGGAGATCTGGCAGTCGGTCGCGCCGAAGCTCGGCCTGACCGAAGACAGCCTGATGCAGCGACCATGGCCCCGCGCCGATGAAATCATCGCAGACGAGGCTGCGACCGCCGAGATCGAGTGGTTCAAGAACGTGTTGAGCGGCATCCGCCGGATCCGCTCGGAAATGAACATCTCGCCCGCCAAGGTCATCCCGCTGCTGCTCGCCGATGGTGATGTCGGCGATCGCATGCGCGTGGCGAAATTTGCCGCGCAGATCACCTTCCTCGCCCGCACCGAGGCTCCGCAATGGATTGAACCGGGTGCCGACGAACCGGCTTCCGCGGTGGCCGTGGTGGGCTCATTGCGAGTGATGATCCCGCTGGCCGGCCTGATCGATCTGGATGCCGAAAAAGCGCGACTGGGCAAGGAAATCGCCCGTATCGAGGTCGAGATCAGGAAGTGCGAAGGCAAACTCGGCAACGCCAGCTTCGTCGCCAATGCTCCGGCCGAAGTCGTCACCCAGGAACGCCTGCGCATCACCGACTGGAACACGACGCTGGTGGCCCTGCGCGAGCAGGCGCAGAAGCTGGGTTGAACGGCCTCGATGGTGCGCCGCTCTACCGGCCCCTCACCTCAATCCTCTCCCCGCGGGGGAGATGAGGCGAACGCAGAAAGCATTTATTGATGCGTCGTAGCGCGCCTGCGCGCTACGACGGCAGCAGATCCAGCGCCATCACGATCGCATCCTCGCGCCCTTGAGGTGCAGGGTAGTACCGCGGGCGCCGGCCAATCACGCTGAAGCCGACCGACTCGTACAGCGTCCTCGCCAGGGGGTTGGACTGCCGCACCTCGAGAAAAGCGCGCTTGGCACCGTTCCAGCGCGCGATGTCCAGCAACCGACCCAGCAGGTGCCGGCCAAGGCCCTGGCCGCGATGCGCCGGATCAATGCACAGGTTCAGCACATGCGCCTCGGCGGCACCCATCGACAGGATGCCGTAGCCCGCTATTTCTCCATCGACGCACAATATCCAGCACGGATATCCCGCCTTCAGGCAATCGCTGAAGATGCCCGGTGACCATGGAAATTCATACGAGGCGATTTCCATCGCGCTGACGCTCGCCAGATCCTCGCTGCGCATGGCGCGCATCTCGATCGCGGGTTGGGTCACCGCAACCATCAGCGCTAATCCCCTGCCGTCGCCAGTGCGCGACGCACGCTGCGCAGCGCGCTCCACAACCGCCGCTTGGCATCGGCACTGGTCAGCACCCGTGCCGGTTCATCGGCCAGCACGATCTGCGCGCGATGCATCACCGTCGCCGGAAGACTCCGGCCCAGCGCATGCGCCTGCGCCTCGCCGAATACCAGATAGGCCCTTGCCTGCGGCACATCGGCAGCCAGCTGCCCACCGCTTACCGTCAACCGTGCCGCCCGCGCCAGCGGCGCGCCGCACGCGCTCAGTGCGCGCCCCAGCAAATCCAGCTCACGCACGCTGCACCCCTCCGGAATCACCACCACGCAATCGCCGGTGGCCGCGATCAGTGAAACCTCCAACCCCTCCTCGATGGCTGGCGTGAAAGGGAGCGTCCGGCGCACCCATGGCGTCAGGCCCATCGCCCGCAACACGCGGGCGCGATGGCTGAAGCTGACAGGCTGCTGGATGATCATGTTCATTCCCCGCCGCGCCGCGCCCGACGTCGGTGGGTCGCCAGTCCCCACAGGGTCCAGGTCGGCCCGGACAGCAGATAAATGGTGAAGCCCACGAACAGGACCCGCGGTGGATCCAGGATCAGCAAGGTCAGCAACAGCACCGCACTGACGATCCAGCCGAACGGCACCCGCCCCCGCTCATCCATCGGCAGCGATTT
>JAPHUU010000008.1 GCA_026193555.1 Rhodanobacter sp. | reverse complement strand
CTCGGAGCTGATCAGCACCGGCGCACTGTCCGCCTTGTTCACGGTCAGGTCGGCCAGCGCAATGTCGGGCTTGATGCCCTCGGCCTGGATCGAGGTACCGTTTGGTGTGTAGTAGCGGGCGGTGGTGATCTTCACCGCATGATCGGCATCCAGCGGCAGCACGGTCTGCACCACACCCTTGCCGAACGTGCGCTGGCCCATGGTCAATGCTCGACGGTTGTCCTTCAGTGCGCCGGAAACGATCTCCGCCGCCGAGGCGGTGCCATTATTGGTCAGCACGATGATCGGAGCGCCGTCGAGCAGATCGCCGGGGTGCGCGCTGAAGCTCATGTTGGCATCCCGCAGCCGGCCGCGAGTGGTGACGATGATCCCGGTATCGAGAAAATCATCGCTGACCGACACCGCCGCGGTAAGCAGGCCGCCGGGATTGTTGCGCAAGTCAAGCACGGCGCCCTTTTGGGGGCCGTGCTTGCGCACCAGCTCGCCCAGCTTCTTCTCCAGATCACTGGCGGTATCAGCCTGAAACTGGCTGATCCGCACATAGGCATAGCCGGGTTCGAGTTCGCGCACCTTGACGCTGCTGACCGCGATGTTTTCACGCACCAGATTCAGGTCGATCAGCTTGTTGCTGTTGGCATGCACGATGGTCAGCGCGATCTTGCTGCCGGGCTTGCCGCGCAGCTGCCTGAAGGCTGCATCCACGTTTTGCGGATCGATCAGCATGCCATTGACCCGCACGATGCTGTCACCAGCCTTGATGCCGGCACGCGAGGCGGGCGTGTCGTCGATCGGCGAGACGATTCGCAGGCCGCCGTCGACCTGGATCACCTCGATACCGAGGCCGCTGTACTGGCCGGTGGTCTCCTCGGTGAGCTGGGTCAGGCCCTCCTTGTCCAGGTACTCGCTGTGCGGATCGAGCCCGCTGAGCATGCCGGTAATGGCGGCCTTCATCAGGGTCTTGTTGTCGACCTTTTCGACGTAGGCCTGACGCACCACTTCATAGGCCCGGCTGAAATTGCGCACGTCGTCCAGATCCACCGTGTCGGCGCTGGAGCTGGCAACGGCCGGCATACTGGCGCTGCTAGCCGCTGCCGGAAGAGCCCGTGCCGGCGGCGTGTCCACGGACGGCACCGGCGCCGTTTGCGCTCGCGCGAGCGCAGCGGACAGCAATAAGGGAATGGCCAGCAGCTGGACGATCTGGCCGCGGATGGAGAGACGCATGCGAATGGCTCCGTAAGACAGTTTCTGTGCCGCGGACGAGGCGGCGGGCACGCAGACAAAAAGTGAGACAGCCAGACCCCAAGCTAATTCAACGGGCCCGCGTCCCTAGCGTGGGGTGCGCGCCCGGCTGCGTCAACGGCGCCGGCTCAACCAGCTGCGCGGATCGACCGGTGCGCCACCCTTGCGCAACTCGAAATACACGCCGGTGTTGACTCCCGTGGTCGGGCTGGCGGTGCCGATCGCCTCACCGGGCTCCACCTCGTCGCCCACATTGTGCAACAGGGTTTCATTGTTGCCGTACATGCTCATCCAGCCGTTGCCGTGGCTGACGATCAACAACATGCCGTAACCGCGCAGGAAACCGGCATAGATCACCCGTCCGCGTGCCACCGAATGGACCTCGCTGCCGCCGGCAGCCTTGATCAGCACGCCGTTGCCGTAGCTGTTGACGACACCACTCGCTGGCCACGGCAGGTTGCCGCGGATATTGGCCGTTGCACCGCGCGCCACACCCGGCGAGGCGGGCAGGTTGCGGTCGCGCTGGCTGCGCGAAGCCTCGCGCGCGGCCTGATCGATCGCCTGCTGCAACTTGTCGAGCAGGTGATTGAGCGACTGCTCGTTCTGTTTCAACGCGGCCAGCCGCTGTGTCTGATCCTTGTACAGCGCGTTCGTCCTGGCAGCGAGTTTGCGTTGCGCTGCGCGCTGCGCGGCCAGTTTGGCGAACTGCTGCTGGCGCTGCATTCGGGTCGCCTGCAATGCCTGCTGCTGAACGGCGATCGCGCTCTCCAGTTCCTGCAACTTCGCCAGGTCGTTCATCAGCCGCTGCACCCGTTGCAGCCGATCCTGCTGGAAATACCTCGAGTACACCAAGGCCCGCGAGATGCGTGCCACATCCTCGTCGCCCAGCAGTAGCCGCAGGTCCGACCCATGCCCCAACGCATAGGTTGCGCGCAGCAGCGCGGCGATGGCGGCACGCTGCGCACGCAGGTGCTGTTGCAGTTCACTGCGCTGTTGCTGCAGCTGATCGAGGTCGCCCTCCTTGGCAGCGATCGCGGCGTCGGTATCGCGCACCGCCCGTGCGGCACGGGACAGGGCTGCAGCCTGGCGCGCCAGTTCGGCATTGACGCTGTCACGACGCGCGGCGGTCCTGGCCTGCTGCGCGGCCAGCGACTCCAGTTTCACCCGAATCTCGGCCAGCTGCTGCTTCGCTGCGGCCTGCTGCTCGCGCGTCGGCGGCGCCTGCGCCGCCATGGCGGTGCTTGCGGTGGAGAGGATGGCGAGGGCCAGGAGGCCGCCGAGGAGAGGGAATGCGAAACGCGCGAAAGGAGGCATCGGCCGATTATCACCGAGAGTGGCGGCGGCCGCGAGCGCCGCTCGGCGAAGCTCGCGACGCCGTTGACGTGGCCGTGCCAACCGTTGCGTGCCAGCTGAGCGATGGCCGCGATGCGAGCTTGGCACCGTGGCTGATCGACAGGCGCTTGCCATCTGCGCCGCAGCTGTCTCGGTGCGTGCCGAACATTGGCTCGGTCTACTCACGCAGTTGGCGGTATAGCCGTCCATACAAATAGCTTTGACGCATAGCAACATTTGTGTTCTAGTCGAAGGCCGACGCATCGCATGCGGCACCAGATCGTTCTTGTCGGCCAGCTCATGCGACTGGCAATTCAATGGGGTGGGTGTAATGGCTGCAACCGGCACGACGCTTTATGACGCGGCATTTGAGCATGACAGCTGCGGCTTCGGCCTGGTTGCGCAGATCGACGGACATCCCAGCACCTGGGTGGTCGATACGGGCTTCGCGGCGCTGGCCAAACTCTCCCATCGCGGCGGCGTGAATGCCGATGGCATCAGCGGCGACGGTTGCGGCGTCCTGCTGCATCGGCCGCAACCCTGGCTGCGTGCACTGGCCAAGGAGGCAGGGATTGCATTGGGCGAGAAGTTCGCCGCCGGCGTGGTTTTCCTCGATCCGGCCGGCGGTGACCAGGCCGCTGCAGTGCTGGGCGACTGTCTGCGCCAGGAAGGTCTCGACGTGGCCGGCTGGCGCGAGGTCGCGGTCAATCCGGAAGCGTGCGGACCGCTGTCTGCGGCAGCCCAGCCGCGGGTGCGGCAGGTGTTCGTGGAACCGCTGGCCGATCTCGACGAGGCGGCTTTCGAGCGTGCACTGTTCCGCGCTCGCCGCCGCGCCGAGTTCGTCTTGCGCGAGGACGCGCATTTCTATGTGGTGACGCTGTCGGCACGGGTCATCGGCTACAAGGCCATGGCCGCGCCGGGGTTGCTGCGGCAGGTGTATCCAGACCTGCAGCACCCGGCGCTGACCACCGACGCGATCGTGTTCCATCAGCGTTTCTCCACCAACACCACGCCGCAATGGCGGCTGGCCCAGCCGTTCCGCCTGCTGGCGCACAACGGCGAGATCAACACGATTCGCGCGAACCGGCGCTGGATGCAGTCGCGGGAATCCATCCTGCGCTCGCCGCTGCTCGACCTGTCCGACCTCGGCCCGCTGGTGAGTCAGGCCGGGTCGGATTCGGAAAGCCTGGACAATGCGCTGGAGGTGCTGCTGGCCGGCGGGCTCGACCTGCTCACCGCGATGCGGGTGCTGGTGCCACCGGCATTTGCCGCGCGCGAAGGCATCGACGAGGATCTGGCCGCGTTCTACGAGTACTACGCATTGCACAGCGAGCCGTGGGATGGCCCGGCCGGACTGGTGATGTGCGACGGCCGCTACGCCGCCTGCACGCTGGATCGCAACGGCCTGCGTCCGGCGCGCTGGGCGCTGTCGCGCGACAACCACCTGATCGTTGCCTCCGAGGCCGGCTTGTGGGACGTGCCCTCGGTCGACGTGATGGCCAAGGGGCGGCTGGCGCCGGGCGAAATGATCGCGGTGGACCTGGTCAACAAGCGCCTGTTGCGCGATGCCGACATCGACGAGATCAACCGCACGCGGGCGCCGTTCCGCGACTGGTTGCGTGCCGGCGTGAGCTACCTCGAATCGGACCTGATCGATCCTTCGCTGGCGGCCGAGCCGCTGTCGAACGAGGAATTGCGGCGCTACCAGAAGCTGTACGGACTCACCCGGGAGGAGCGCGAGTCGGTGCTCAAGGCGTTGGCCGAGCTGGAGATCGAAGCCACCGGCTCGATGGGCGATGACACACCGATGGCGGCGATGTCGCGCCAGGTGCGGCCGTTGTTCGACCGCTTCCGGCAGGCGTTCGCCCAGGTCACCAATCCGCCGATCGATCCGCTGCGCGAAAAGCTGGTGATGTCGCTGGTGACTCAGCTAGGTCCCGAGGGCAACGTGCTCGAACTCAAGGCCGACAACGCCCGGCAGACGCTGATCAATTCGCCGATCCTGTCGCAGCGCAAGCTGCGACAGCTGCTGGCGATGCCGCAGTTCGCCGGCACCCCTCGCTTCGACTTGATGCATGCGCACGACGAGGGGCTGGAGGCGGCGTTGCGCCGTATCTGTCGCGAGACCGCGCAGGCGGTGCGCGAAGGCCAGACGCTGGTGTTCCTCAGTGATCGCTACCCGCAGCACGATCGCTTGCCGATCCACGCGCTGCTCGCCGTCGGCGCGGTACACGCACATCTGATCGACGCCGGCCTGCGCTGCCAGTGCAACATCATCGTGGAGACGGCCACGCCGCGTGATCCGCACCAGTTCGCCTGCCTGATCGGTTTCGGCGCCACCGCGATCTATCCGTGGCTGGCCTACCAGAGCCTGTTCGAGCTGGGCCGCGAAGGCCATATCGCCAGCGACCGTCAGGAAGTGGGGCGCAGCTACCGGCGCGGCGTGCGCAAGGGCCTGCTGAAGATCCTCTCCAAGATGGGCATCTCCACCATTGCCGGCTATCGCGGCGCCCAGTTGTTCGAGATCGTGGGCCTGGCGCCGGACGTGGTCGAGCTGTGCTTCCCCGGCACGCCCTCGCGCATCGGTGGCGCCAGCTTCGCCGATCTGGAGCACGACCAGCAGATGCTGGCGGCCGAGGCATGGAACGAGGCCAAACCGTTGCGCGCGGGCGGGCTGTACAAGTACATGCACGGTGGCGAGTACCACATGTACAACCCCGACGTGATCAACAGCCTGCAGACGGCCGTGCGCTCCGGCCGCAGCGCCGACTACCGGAT
>JAPHUU010000233.1 GCA_026193555.1 Rhodanobacter sp. | reverse complement strand
TGCTGGCGGGCGCGGTGACCATGCTGCTGACCGACAAGTACTTCGGCACCAGCTTCTTCAATCCCGGCGGCGGCGGCGACCCGATTCTGTACCAGCACATCTTCTGGTTCTTCGGTCACCCGGAGGTCTACATCATGATCCTGCCGGCGTTCGGGATCATCTCCGAGGTCATTCCCACCTTTTCCCGCAAGCCGATCTTCGGTTACAAGGCGATGGTGTTCGCGATCGCCTCGATCGCCTTCCTCTCCTTCATCGTGTGGGCTCACCACATGTTCACCGTGGGCCTGCCACTGGGAGCCGAGATCTTCTTCATGTACGCGACGATGTTGATCGCGGTGCCGACCGGCGTGAAGGTGTTCAACTGGGTCAGCACCATGTGGGGTGGCTCGATGACGTTCGAGACGCCGATGCTGTTCGCGATCGCGTTCGTGATCCTGTTCACCATCGGCGGCTTCTCCGGCCTGATGCTGGCGCTGGTGCCTGCCGATTTCCAGTACCACGATACCTATTTCGTGGTCGCGCATTTCCACTATGTGCTGGTGACCGGCGCGCTGTTCGCGATCATTTCGGCTACTTACTACTGGCTGCCGAAGTGGACCGGCAACATGTACAGCGAGTTCTGGGGCAAGGTGCATTTCTGGAACAGCGTGATCTGGGTCAATGTGCTCTTCTTCCCGCAGCACTTCCTTGGCCTGGCCGGAATGCCGCGCCGCATCCCCGATTACAACGTGGCATTCGCCAACTTCAACATGATCAGCTCCATCGGCGGTTTCCTGTTCGGTGCCTCGCAACTGGTCTTCCTGGGCGTACTGATTCACTGCGTGTACTTCTCCAGGAAGAAGGCCACGGATCGTGTATGGGAAGGTGCCAAGGGCCTGGAGTGGACGGTGCCGTCGCCGGCGCCGCATCACACCTTTGAGGTTCCGCCGGTGGTTCATGACGATGAACTGGCTCATGGCAACGTGAACGCCTGATCATCGTCTCCGCTGCGGTTCGACAAGTCGAAGCCGCAGCGGCAGCAGCAAGGCCAATCAGCATGACGCAACAGATGACGGGAAAAGACATGACGGGAAGCCGGCGAGGTTTGCGGCGGACCGTGGGGATACTGGTCGCGGTCGCGGCCGTGTTCTACCTGCTGTCGTTTGTGCAGATCCTGCTGATGAAATAGCGGTACCAATTGCGATACGTTCTCCATCAATCGCCCGGGTTTGCAGGACCGGCATGCAGTTCCCCGAGCGGCAAGGCGGGGCAAAAGTCATCAAGAGAAATCCACGGGGTCTCACCATGGGTCAGCAGCACGACGCTTACTTTGTTCCGGCCAAGAGCTACTGGCCGTTCGTGGCCGCAGTGGTCATGTTCACCACCGTGTTTGGTGCCGCGCACTGGCTGAATGCGGCGCCTGGCGATGCCGGGTTCGGCAAGAGCGTGCTGCTTGTCGGCGTGATCGGCGTACTTGCGATGTTCTTCGGCTGGTTCCGCTCGGTGATCAAGGAATCCCTGTCCGGCAGTTACAACCCACAGGTGGACACCTCATTCCGCATGGGCATGATGTGGTTCATCTTCTCCGAGGTGATGTTCTTCGGTGCTTTCTTTGGCGCACTGTTCTACCTCCGCATGTTTTCCGTGCCGTGGATAGGTGGTGAGGGTCACGGTGCATTGACCCACCAGTTCCTGTGGAGCGACTACGCCGCGTCATGGGGCGCCGAGGGCGGCAATGGCCCGCTGCATGTTGGCGGCTCGTTCCGCACCGTGCAGGCGTGGGGGCTGCCGCTGCTGAATACGCTGATCCTGCTCAGCTCGAGCGTCACCGTGACCATCGCGCATCACGCGCTGCGTGCGGGGCATCGAGGCAAGATCCTGGTGTTCCTCGGTATGACGGTGCTGCTGGGCGCGCTGTTCCTGAACTTTCAGGCGCACGAGTACATCGAGGCTTACCGCGAACTGCACCTGACCCTGCACAGCGGCGTCTACGGCTCCACGTTCTTCCTGCTCACCGGCTTCCACGGCCTGCACGTCACGCTGGGCACGATCATGCTGGCGGTGATCTGGTTTCGCGTGTTGAAGGGCCATTTCAGCAAGGATCACCACTTCGGATTCGAGGCGGTCGCGTGGTACTGGCATTTCGTGGATGTGGTCTGGCTCGGTCTGTTCATGTTCGTCTATATCCTTTGACCTGCAAGTACCGGCTCAACTGACAAAAGGCCCGCCATTTGGCGGGCTTTTTGTCAGTGCGATCTCATCCGCTCAGCCAGTTCGGCAGGCTGCAGGCGATGCTCGAGCGGGGCGTCGTCACCGACAGTCAATCGAATGTGTTCGTATCACGTTCTGTCCCGCGAATCTCCGTTAGCATGCCTGGGTCTGAGGTGGGTGATCGAAGTGCGGTGATTGCCTTTGCGCGTGGTCGGGTACATCAGCGCCAGGCAAGTTCAAAGGAGGGATTTCCTTGAGCACGAGCAGCATCCCTGCGAAGGATTTCGGACAGGTGATCGGCTTGGCGCTTTTGCGTTCGGGCTTCCTGCCGCCCGCGGCTGACGAAGTGCGGGTGGTGGTATTCGACAGCTCCCATTTCGCGCCGTTTGCAGCTGCGGACGGGGTACTGGATGATGCCGAAAAGCACCGCGCATCGCGTTTTCGCTTTGCCCAGGATCGTTCGGCCTACATCTTGTCCCATTCCGTCTGGCGCATCGTTCTGGCCGACTGCCTGGGTACGCAGCCTGCTGATGTGCCCCTGGCCAGCGCACCTTCCGGTCAGCCGCAGTTGCCGGGTACCGCGTTGAGCACCAGCCTGAGCCATAGCGGCAACTGGGTGGCAATGGCCATCTGCGCTGGTGCGACAGTGGGTGTTGACATCGAACAGACTCCGACCCGCACCCGATTGAGTGACATGGTCGATGTGATCTGCACTCCGGACGAGTCGGCGAAGTTGAAGTTGCTTCCAGCCAAGGCACGCGAAAACGCGTTGCTGGTCTTGTGGACTCGCAAGGAGGCACTGCTCAAGGCGTTCGGTCTCGGCCTTGCCGTTGAACCCTCCACATTGTCTGCCGAGACGGGGCTGTTCGTGACGTCCTCAGTCGAGCGTGCCGGGCTGCCGCGCTGCCGCGTGCACGCTCTGGAGCTGCCAGCGGCCCTTGTCGGCGCATTGGCGGCGCCTGAAAACGTCAGCGTCAAGAGTGTGCACTGGTTGAACAAGAACCGCGCCTGACGCGAGTCGGCCGTTGGCGCGGCAGCGCCGCGGGCAATGACTCGATCTTCACCCCCGAGGGTGTCATATCCAATGCCCAGCCAGGCATCGATCGGACGTTCCGAAGAATCCGGGCGGTGGTCGTCTTCTGGCATGGGAAATGCGCTGGCCACGTACGTAGCCGGTGCACATCGGAGAGCGGTTTCGTCCGCGTTCGTCAGCCGGAAGTGTGGACGGGTTCCAGGGGCAAGGAGATCGAACATGCTTAGTATTTTTCGACGGCAAGCCATTCGCTGGTTCTTGATGCTCGGCATTGGCGAAATCCTATTGTTGAGCATGTCGCTGAATCTGGCGATGTTCTTGCGCTACTTTGGCCAGCCTGACGAACTGGCGATGTTTTCTCACCACCTGCTGGAGCGTTCGCTTGCGTTCGGGCTTGTCATCCAACTTGGATTGATGGCGCTTGGCCAGTACCAATTGCACACACGCACCAGTTGGTTTGGCCTGCTGGCACGTCAGATGGTTGGTTTCCTTCTGGGCGGTCTTGGTCTGTTCGTGCTGTATTACATGGTGCCGCAAGCCTATGTCGGCCGAGGAGTCATGGGTATCGCCATGCTGCTTGGTTTCGTTGCGGTCGCCTTGTTCCGAACCCTGTATTTTCGACTGCGCAACGCGGAGCTTCTGCAGCGCCGAATCGTCATTCTCGGTGCAGGTCAGCGCGCGGCACAAATCCACAATGGCATGCGCAGGCGCTCCGATCGGAACGGCTTTCGCGTGGTGGGTTTCGTACCTGTACCGGGCGAAAGGGTGAAGTTGCCGCCCGAGCCTTTGTTGGCGCCGGGAGCGCCACTGCATGTCTGGGCCCAACGCGAACAAATCGACGAAATCGTGGTGGGTGTTGACGACCGGCGAGGCACATTGCCCATGCAGGAGCTGCTCAAGTGTCGGCAAATCGGCATTGCCGTGACGGACCTGACCACGTTCTTCGAGCGCGAGTCGGGTCGCGTGCAACTTCCGCTAACCGACGCCTCCTGGCTGGTCTTCTCCAAGGGGTTCGACGTCACGCCCTTCAGGCGGTTCACCAAACGTTGCTTCGACCTGGGAGTTGCCAGCCTGGTGTTGTTGCTCACACTACCCCTGATGCTGTTTGTGCTTGTAGCGATCCGCCTCGAATCCGGTGTCGGTCAACCGATCCTCTACCGTCAGGAACGTGTCGGCGAGCAAGGTCGGGTATTCCAGCTGTTCAAGTTCCGCAGCATGAGTACCGATGCCGAAATGGATGGCGTGGCGCGGTGGGCAAGCAAGAACGATGATCGAGTGACGGCGGTCGGGCGCTTCATCCGCAAGGTGCGGCTGGATGAGCTTCCGCAACTGTGGAACGTGCTGAAGGGTGAGATGAGCCTGATCGGCCCACGACCGGAGCGACCGGTATTCGTCGCGGATCTGGTGCAGAAAATCGACTATTACGGCCTGCGCCATACCCTCAAGCCAGGTCTCGCCGGTTGGGCTCAACTCCGTTACCCCTACGGTGCATCGGAGGCGGATGCCGTCGAGAAGCTCAAATACGACCTTTATTACGTGAAAAACCACAACCTTCTGTTTGACCTGCTGATCTTGATCCAGACGGTGGAGGTGGTGCTGTTTGTCCGCGGCGCACGTTGATCGAGAGTGGCTTGTTCTGCCTCTGCGGTGGAGTCCGCAGGTGTGTATTGGATACCGGCGCATCACGCCACCAAGTGCCAGGCTGCGCCCACCAAGGTCATCGACCCAGTTCAAGGAAAGCCGAAGGTCGACCATCCAGTCCCGTCTGAATAGGTGCTGTTCCCATGTCCAGTTCCGACAGCAGTCAAGTGAATCCATCGGCCTCAGCCCCGCTGGAGCCGGGTGCAAAGGGCAATCGGATGCTGTCGGGAGTGGATGGCGCCACGCTCCATGTTGGCTCATCGGGCAAGCCCCGACGCTCCATGCTGCGAACCGGAATGCTGCTGGTATTACTGCTGATGGCGGTGTCGCTGCTGGCCCATGACAGCAAGTGGCAATCGTTCATGCGGGTGCCTGAAGACGCACCAGCGGGACATGCACTCGAACCCTCCCCGGACGCCTCGGCGATGGCTTCGGCAACGATGTCGGGCACGCGGCTGGCACCAGTGCCAGCGACGACCGGACCGATTCGCCAGGCATCGCTGGCGCCGGTTTCCGCGGCGGTTGCCACCCCTTCACCCGTTTCCTCCCTTCGTTCCACGGCGACGGTCGGAAGCCATACGCGGCCCCCATCGGCGACCCTCCCGGCGGTAACGTCTCTCCAGCCGGCCGCACCGGCCAACATCTTGAACGTGCAGGCTTCCGGCAGCCAGTCGACACAGGCAGCACCCAACACTTCGATGGGTCCCACGCCCGCGGTGTTTGCCGCGCAGCCCGCGGCCCTGGCTGCCAGTCCGCAGGCCGTCGTCCCGCTGGCAGCGCATCCGCGCCTGATCCTCGACCCCGCCACGCTGACCACCCTGGCGCAGCGTGCTGCGGCGAACACGGCGCAATGGCAATCGCTCAAGGCAACCTGTGATTCCTATATCGGCGGCACCGTGGAATACCCGACCGGCAATGCCTACCCCAATCTGCCGAATGCAGGTTCCGGGTACCAGGGCGAGAATTACCTCCCGGCCTTGCTGGCCGAGGGCATGTGCTATCAGGTGTTGAAATCGAGCAGCCCCACCGCGGCGGCGCCTTACGGGGCCAAGGCGGTCGATATCCTGATGAAAATGTCCGCGCCGTTCAGTACCGGCACCGGCAATCAGGGATGGGATCCGTGTACGGACAGCGGGTATGGCATCCGCTTCTACGGCGTAGGCTTCGGGTTGGGCTATGACTGGGTGTATGAGCTGTTGACACCGGCCCAGCGCACGCAGGTCTACACCACGGCAAATGCCTGGATCACCGCATGGGAGCAGCCCAATGGATGTGCGGATTTCGAGTACCTGCATCCACAAAGCAACTATTTCGCCGGTTACTTCCACGCCAAGGCGGTCATCGCGCTCGCAACCTACGATGAAAACCCGAGTGCGCCGGCCCAGTGGGCCGATTGGTTGAACAACCAGTACGGTGCGCGCGTGCAGCCGTATTATCAGCAACATCTGCTGGGAGGTGGTTGGCCGGAAGGCTACGGAAACTATGCGCCGCTGGGCATACTCAACATGAGCTTGCCTGCGCGCGAAGTGAAGACCGCCACCGGCCAGGATCTGATCCATGCCACGGCGCCTTACAGCTTTCCATTGGCCAGCGCCGACTACGCCATGCATTTCACCTGGCCGTCCCGGGCCTATTTTGATGATCGGGATACCAATCATTCGACAGGCGACGCCGTCTCTCCGCCGGGGACGACGCCGGTCGGCATGTTTCAGCAGATCATCGGCGACCTGGGCTACTGGAACTCATCGCAGGTGGGTGTCTTCCATCAGTATCTCAACGTGGTCAGCGCAGCCACCAACGATTTCAATCCAACCGACAGCTGGTTGCTGTTCCTCGACACGGATCCGAATGCGCCGACGGCTGCGCTGACCACGTTGCCCTTGTCCTATTTCGCTGCCGGCATGAATGCGGTGGCGGCCCGCTCCGACTGGGGCACCGGAGCCACCTGGATGTCGTTCCGGGCCGGTCCCTACGTCAACAATCCCGCTCAGGGCGAGGAATATTTCGATCAGGGAAGCCTGGCTCTGGTGCGCGGAGGATCGCCTCTCCTGATCAATACGGGGGGCTGGGTCGTTCACGAACCCAATGGCACCGCCGACGAGGCCAACGTGTACAACGACAACTACGGCGGCTTCGATGGTTCCGTCTACATGGCCAACCGTCAGCTGTACAACGTTTTCTATGTGCGCAACATGAGTGGCAGCACGGTCGTGGACCGCTATGGGCAGGCAGCCTATACGACCGAAGACAACAACGTGCGCACGCAGGTTTCGGCATACGAGGAAGGCACCAATTATCTGTATCTTCTGGCGACCCACCTGGAAGACATGTATCGCCCATTTTCCGCCGGTGCGGGGGTTGCGGCCTGGTCGCGGGAGGTGGTCTACCTGCGCCCCAACCGCTTTGTCGTGTACGACCGCACCACCGAGGGCAGCGCTGGCTACGATCAATTTCTCGCCTGGCATTTTCCGGCGAGCCCGGCCAAGGTCGCCGTCGCGACCGGACAGAATCGATTCGATGTGAGCTACAACGGTCAATACATGGGTGCCATGATCACCGTCTTGCCGGCCAATAGCAGCACGACAACGATTCCGTTGTACCCCGGCAGCAATCCGGTGAAGGCATGGCAGGTTCAGGTTCGGCCGTCCGGTTCAAGTGTGAGCCAGTCCTGGCTGACCGTATTCGACCTGTCTTCGGCAGCAGCGAACGTCGCCACCACTGTTCCTGTTACAGTCAATCAGGGCGGCATCATCGGGGTGCAGCTGCTCGCTGGTGACGGGAACAGCGTGGTGGTCAGCAGCACCGGCGCCGAAGGCGTCCCGCTCGCCGGCGCCATCGGCTATCGCGTTACCGCCGCGGCTGCCGACCATGTCATCACTGACCTGGCGGCGAGCACCGGCTACACCGTCGCCGCGACGACCAGCGGAAACGTGCTGGACATCAGCGTGAGTGTCGGTGGTACCGCCATGAGCAGTGCCAAGGGTGTGCTCAGTTTCAACGTGACCGCCGCCGGCGTGGTGCAGCCGAATCCGCCACCCGTGAACACGTCACCCATTTCAACCTTGCCGATAAGCTCACTACCTGTACCAGGGTACCCGGCGCCGTATCATCCCTGACGTCCGGTGCGGCATCGTCCGCAATCGCAACCGTCGCAGGCTGATCAAGCCGAGCGCGTGCCACTCTCCGTGTCGGGCCCGAAGCTTCCCGGGCGCCGGCCACGGCGGCGCGGTCTCGATCGAAATTCCCGTTGCGGTCAGTCAGGCGTGCGCAAGCGGTGCGCGGTTGTCGCATTGAGCGGGTGCAGCGGCGAGCTGTACCAGTCAGTGACCTTGCCATTGTCAAAGCGAATCCATGACGAACCGTACTCCCAGCGTTCACCGGGACTGATGCTGTCGGGAGCGCCCTCGCGCGCGCGCACGGACGTTGAATCCATGCCCCGCGTGAGTAGCGGCACAGGCAGGGATTGCGATTGATCCGGATATCCGTCTGCCTGGGCATGAGTGGTTGGCGCTGTCGTCGGACCCGGCGGGCTCGTCGGTCGCAGCATCCATACCGCAACAGCCGCGGCGAGCAAGAACAGCCACTGCCGGGATTGCGGTCGGCTGGTGCCGATTGGTATCCGTTGCGAAGCCGGAATGGCGTTTCCGAGATGTGGCTGCCGCATTCTCGCGGCACCCGGCAGCCGGCCGTGCTCGCGATGAAATTCCATCGCCGTGGTGTACAGGGCCATCAACTGCTGCAGCCGCTCAGCGGACACGGCACTGTTCTGGCTGTTTGTGCGCCGGTCAGGATGCAGCACCGCGACGCGGCGGCGATAGGCGCGTTTGAAATCGTCAAGATTGCAGTTGGCATTCAAACCAAGGATTTTGTACAAAACAAAAAAGTCGGTCTCGCGAGCCATGCCATTCTCCCCAGAGGCGCGGCGGAGTGGGTGCGTGCCGAGCTGATCCGCTGTCGCCAGCGGTCGCCAGGATCTCTCGCTGGCGACGTACGACAGATTCGGCGATGGCAGACACCTCTGGTATGCCGCCCTAATTGGTTATCGTCATGGGCGGCGTGTTTGCTTGCCGTGAAGAAAAGTACCCCCAGCCGTCCCCGGAACTTCCCACCAGCATCCTGCCGTTTCACAACCCACCCCAGGTGCTGGATTCACTGGCGTGTCTGCCATCGCGCAAACCCGCTTGGCATGCATGCACCCCGGCGTTGAAAGGCCGGCCTCGCGGCGTCTCAGGGGAAGGTGCGAAGATGCACGCCCCTGGAGTCATTCGAAAGCTGTTGCGACAGGTGTGGGCCAGGGGCACACTGAAACCTTGACGGGCCGTCGGCGGCGCAGGCAGTTGATCGTGGTGGGGAAGGCATGACAAGCCACTCATCCATCCTGACAGACAACGACCGTGGGGTATTTGATCCCCGGCGAGTGCGGTGCGTCCGCACCCACGGCAGCGCAGCCAAGGCAGGTACCGCATGCAACCATGCTCCGCAGGTGCACCCCAACCGGAAGGTTGCAGCAGCGCGCTTGCCGATATCGGGCACGCCGCGTCCTGGCGGTCACTGCCGAACGTGCAGAGCGACCCGCTCCATCGGCAGTTTGTCGA
>JAPHUU010000164.1 GCA_026193555.1 Rhodanobacter sp. | reverse complement strand
TGAACAGGTAGGCCAGCAGCACCAGCGCAAAGATCAGCCAGTGCAGCCGGCGCCGTGAGGCGGCGAAACGGGGGTGCGTATCGGTCGATGACATGGGCTGGCTCCGGCAGGTGGTTGGTTGGTATCGGTCGACGATCCGAATCATGATCCGATTGACATCATCGCAGAGCGCGGCTTAGCGAACGCTTGGTGCGGGTGCGCACGGCCCGTCACGGATCGGCCACCGCGACGTCGACGAGCTGCTGTGCCTCGGCCAGCAGCGTCTGCAGATGTTCCTGGCTCTTGAAGCTTTCCGCGTAAATCTTGTAGATCGCCTCGGTGCCGGACGGTCGCGCCGCGAACCAGCCGCTGGCGGCCACCACCTTGATGCCGCCGATCGCGGCATCGTTGCCGGGCGCATGGCTCAGCACCTGTTCGATCCGCTCGCCGGCCAGCTGGTCGCTGTGCAACTGCTCGGGCGACAGCTTCGCCAGGCGGGCCTTCTGCGCTGGCGTGGCAGCCGCCTCGAGCCGGTCGCCATACGGCGTACCGAGTTCCTTCGTCAGTTGCCGGTAGAGCTCGCCGGGATCCTTGCGCGCGCGTGCGGTGATCTCGGCGGACAGCAGCGCAGGGACCAGCCCATCCTTGTCGGTGGTCCACACCGAGCCGTCGCGCCGCAGCATCGAGGCACCGGCGCTTTCCTCGCCGCCGTAGCCCAGCGAGCCGTCGAACAGGCCCGCCGAGAACCACTTGAAGCCGACCGGCACCTCGTACAGCTCGCGCCCCAGCCGTTTCGCCACCCGATCGATCAGCGAGGTGCTGACCACCGTCTTGCCCACCGCCGCGGCGGCACTCCATTGCGGCCGATGCCGGAACAGGTAGTCGATCAGCACCGACTGATAGTGATTCGATTCCATCAGCCCGCTGCTGCGGGTCACCACGCCATGGCGGTCATGGTCGGTATCGCAGGCAAATGCCACGTCGTACTGATCCTTCAGGCCGATCAGGCGCTGCATCGCGTACTTCGACGACGGATCCATGCGGATCCTGCCGTCCCAGTCCACCGTCATGAATGCGAACTGCGGATCGACCTCGTCGCTGACCACGCTGAGGTCGAGTCGGTAGCGATCGGCGATCGGTGCCCAGTAATGCACGCCGGCGCCGCCCAGCGGATCCACGCCCATGCGGATGCCGGCACTGCGGATCGCCTCGAAATCGATCACGCTGGCCAGGTCGGCCACGTAGTGATTGAGGTAGTCATGCTCATGCGTGCCGGCGGCGGCGCGTGCCTGTGCCAGCGGCATGCGCTTCACGCCGTCGAGGCCGTCCCGCAGCAGCGCATTGGCGCGCTGCTGCACCCAGCCGGTGATGTCAGCGTCGGCCGGGCCGCCGTTGGGCGGGTTGTACTTGAAGCCGCCGTCGGCCGGCGGGTTGTGCGACGGCGTGATCACGATGCCGTCGGCCAGGCCCTTTTCGCGCCCCCTGTTGTAGGTGAGGATGGCATGCGAGATCGCCGGGGTCGGCGTGAATTCGCCGCCGGCCGCAATCATCGTCTGAACGCCGTTGGCCGCCAGCACCTGCAGCGCGTTCTCGAACGCCGGCTGCGACAGCGCATGGGTGTCGAAGCCCATGAACAGCGGACCATCGATGCCCATGGCCCGACGGTATTCGCAGATCGCCTGGGTGATCGCCAGGATGTGCCATTCGTTGAATCCACGCTCCAGCGAACTGCCGCGGTGGCCGGAGGTGCCGAACGCCACGCGTTGCGCCGGCACCGACGGATCGGGCTGGAGGTCGGCATAGGCGGCCAGCAGTTTCGGGATGTCGACCAGGATCGATGACGGCGCCGGCTTGCCGGCGAGCGGGCTGATGTTCTGGCTCATGCGTGGCCGTCGCGCAGCGCGCGATAGCGGCGGATCAGGCTGTTGGTGGAGCTGTCATGGGCCAGCGGCGGCTCGTCGGTCGCGACCAGCTCGGCGATGGTGGTCTTCGCCAGCTGCTTGCCCAGCTCCACGCCCCACTGATCGAACGAGTCGATGTCCCAGATCACGCCCTGCACGAACACGCTGTGCTCGTACAACGCGATCAGCGCGCCCAGTGTATGCGGCGTCAGCTTCGTCGCCAGGATGGTCGTGCTGGGGCGGTTGCCCTCGAACGTGCGATGCGCCACCAATGCCTCCGGCGTGCCCTCGGCGCGCACCGCCTCGGCACTCTTGCCGAATGCCAGCGCCTCGCCCTGGGCGATCAGGTTGGCCATCAGCAGGTCGTGCTGATCGCCACCGCCGGTTGCCGCCAGCGGGTTCAGCGGCTGGCCGAAACCGATGAAGTCGCACGGCACGATCGCAGTGCCCTGGTGGATCAGCTGATAGAACGAATGCTGCCCGTTGGTGCCCGGCTCGCCCCAGTACACCGGTCCGGTGGTGTAGTCGACAGGGGCGCCGTCGTGGGTGACGTGCTTGC
>JAPHUU010000395.1 GCA_026193555.1 Rhodanobacter sp. | reverse complement strand
GTTGTCGATCGCGCGCAGCTGGATTGCCAACTGGCTGCCGTCGTCGCTCCACACGATGCCGCCGCCACCGCCGTCCTCGGCACTGGCCACGATGCGCACCGGCCGCAGCCCGGGGGCCTTCAACGCCTTCGCCTGATCGTCCTTGCCAGCCTTCTCCAGCGCGGCGATCGCCGCGCCGCGCAGGGCCTTCAGCGGATCGTCCTTGATGCCCGGCAACACGTCGGTCTTGAGCGGGTAGGACGCGTGATGGGTCAGGTCCAGCAGCAGCAGCGACTGCGGCGCTGGATCCTTGCGCCCGACATAGGTCCGCGCGTCCTGCGGCTCGGTATAGCCGCTGTCGGTGACGTAGTGGTTCACCTTCGGCGCCTCGCCCTTGGCGTAATCCTTCGGCACGGTCACCACCAGCATCCAGCGACCGTCCGGCGACAGCTCGGTATCGACCGGCTTGATCTTGTCGCCCAGCCAGAAAGGCTGCGGCGCGCGCGCCGGGTCGGCTGCGGCCAGCGCCTTGTCCTCGTCGCGCTCAGCCTGCTTGTCGGCCTTGATCTCGCGCAGCGTCTTGAACAGCTTCAACTGCAGCGCGCCAAGCTGGTCCGGCTGCCTGGCCTGCGGGTCGTCGGCAAACTTCAGCACCGCGGCGGGCGCGGTGACGGCGCTGGCCAGATCATGGCTGTACCAGTCATTGCCATCGCGGAACTGCAGCGCGCGGCCATCGGCGGAGAACTGCGGCGCGGATTCCGGTTGCGGCGTGCGCGTCACCTGCAGGCGGCGGCCGCTGGCCAGATCCACCAGGAACACATCGCCGTGCAGGATGAACGCCGCATGCCGGTGCGTGCGATCGAATACCGCCGGCCCCTCGGCCTGCGCCATCGCCGCCGGATCGAGCTTGACGCTCTTGCCGCTGACCGGATCGACCCGGTACAGGTCGCGCACCGGACTGCCGTCGCGTTTCACCGCGTAGTACAGACTGCGGCCGTCCACGCTCCAGTAAGGCGACTCCACCGGCTGACCGATCCAGTCGGGATTGGCCATGATGGTTTCCATATCCAGCGGCGCGGTGGCCGATGGCGTGGCGGCAGCGGCGGGCAGCACAGCGAAGGCAACAAGGCCGGCAAGCAGGATTCGGCGCATGAGGAGTCCCTGATCCAAAGTTCAACAGCATAGCCCGAGCAACGATGGCCGCAAGCGCCATCCGTCCCGTTCCACCAGCGCAGGTGAAGCGGTTACGATGGAGCGTTGGTCCGCGACAGCCGGATTCGCCCGGAACGCGTTGTCATTACCCGCGTGACCACTCATGCCGGCGTTGTCCGTGCCACACCCGCGCAGCCTCCAACACGAGCGATCCATGACCCTGCCTGCCGTCGAACACGAAACCGCGCCGCAGCCCACCTGCAGCATCATCTGGCTGCACGGCCTGGGCGCCGACGGCAACGACTTCGTGCCGATCGTGCCGGAGCTGGTGGTGGCCGAGTGGCCGGCGCTGCGCTTCGTGTTTCCGCATGCCCCGGTGCGCCCGGTGACGATCAACAACGGCATGTCGATGCGCGCCTGGTACGACATCGCCGCGTTCGACCTCAATGCGCGGCAGGACGAGGCCGGCATGCGCGCCTCGATCCGCGAAGTCGAGACCCTGATCGCGCGCGAAGTGGCGCGCGGCGTGCCCAGCGAGCGGATCTTCCTGGCCGGCTTCTCGCAGGGTGGCGCGATCGCGCTGGCGGCCGGGCTGCGCCACGCCGAAAAGCTGGCCGGCATCATCGCGCTGTCCACCTATCTGCCGCTGCATGCCTCGCTGGCCGCCGAGCGCAGCGCGGCGAACGCCGCCACGCCCATCTTCTGGGGGCATGGCACCGCCGATCCGGTGGTGATCCTGCTGCGCGCCATCGAGTCGCGCGATCTGCTCAAGTCGCTCGATTACGCGCTGCAATGGCATACCTATCCGATGCTGCACGCGGTCTGCGCCGAGGAACTCGACGACCTGCGTCACTGGCTGAGCCAGCAGCTCGCCTGATTCCATCCGCCTGACGGCGCCCACGCATGCGGCATACTTGGCCGCATGCGTGCATTCCCTTCCGCCAGCGCCACCCGCGAGCGTGCCGAACGCAGTCCGCTGCCGGACTTCTGTCAGCTGCCGGCGCTGTTCGCGCTGTTCGTGGTGGGCGCCCTGACGGTGACCGTGATGTGGCTGGCGCGCGACACCCAGCGCGATTTGCCGGCCTACAGCGTCAGCATGCTGTTCGTGACCTGGCTGGCGCTGGTGGTTGCGGTGACCCTGTGCAAGCTGCGGCCGGCGCTGCAGCGGCTGCCGGGGCACCTGCCGTATGCCGTCATCTGGCTGCTGATCCTGCTGATCGTGCTGGTCGCCAGCGTGATCGCGCGCTGGATCAGCGGCGCGCTGCAGATGGATCTGATCGGCAGCAGCATGTTGGTGTTCGTGCGCGACAACATGGCCATCGCAGCGCTGCTCGGCGCCGCCATGCTGCGCTATTTCTACGTGCTGGCGCAGTGGCAGGCGCGGCTGGCCGCGGTGACGCGGGCGCAGGTGGAGGCGCTGCAGGCGCGCATACGCCCGCACTTCCTGTTCAACAGCATGAACACGGTGGCGGCGCTGATCCGGGTCGACCCCGAGGCCGCCGAACGCACGGTGGAGGATCTGTCCGAACTGTTCCGCGCCGCGCTGGGCCAGCACGCCACCCGCGACGGCACCTTGGGCGAGGAGCTGGCACTGATCGAGCGCTACCTCGCGATCGAACAGCTGCGGCTGGGCGCGCGCCTGCGCGTGCGGCGCGAGCTGGACGACCTGCCGGCCGATTTCCCGCTGCCGAGGCTGCTGCTGCAACCGCTGGTGGAGAACGCCGTGCGTCACGGCATCCAGCCGCTGCGCGGCGGCGGCGAGGTGATCCTGCGTGGCCGTCGCGAAGGCAGCGGCATCCGCATCGAGATCATCAATCCGCTGCCCGAAAGCCCGCCGGAACCGGGCCATGGTCACGGCCTGGACAGCGTGCGCAAGCGCATCGCCTACCGCTACGGCCAGCAGGCCACGGTGCTGGCCGGCGCGCAGGGCGAGCGTTTCGTGGTGCTGCTGCAACTGCCGGGGACGAACCCATGATGCGGGTGATGATCGTCGACGACGAACCGCTGGCGCGGGCGCGGCTGGCCGCACTGCTCGCCGAGTGCGCCGAGGTGCAGGTGGTCGGCAGCGCCGACGATGGCGAAGCGGCGCTGGTGGCCCTCAGCGAGCTGCAGCCGGACGTGCTGTTGCTGGACGTCAACATGCCCGGCCTCGACGGCACCGCCGTCGCCGGTCGACTGGCCGGACGCGCGCGGCCGCAGGTGATCTTCTGCACCGCCTACGAAGCGCATGCGCTGCAGGCGTTCGAGCTGGGCGCGGTCGATTACCTGCTCAAGCCGGTGCGGCTGGAGCGGCTGCGCGACGCACTGCAACGCGCGCGGCAACGGCTCGCCGACACCCCGCGCGAAACGGTTGCCTGGCTGCATGGACGGCTGCGCGGCGAACAGATCCGCATCGCGCTGGACGAAGTGATCTGCCTGCTCGCCGACGAAAAGTACGTGGCGGTGCGGCATTCCGGCGGCGAACTGCTGATCGAGGAATCACTGCGCCAGCTGGAGGAAGCCTACCCCGAGCAGCTGATCCGCCTGCACCGCAACTGCCTGGTGCCCCATGCACGCCTGCTCGGCCTGAAGACGCTCGACGACGGCAGCGTGCTGGCCCGCCTCGTCGGCACCGACTTCAGCCCCGAGATCAGCCGCCGCAACCTGCCGGCGGTACGCAAGCTGCTGCGGCTGGGCTGAACCAGCCGCCGCCGCCCGGCAGAAGCCCCCCTCCGCACGATTTCGCCACAAGCCCTGCTGCCGCTGCATCCGATCGAACAACCGCAACGATCCTTGCCCCGTTACGCCCGCGCTTTCACCGGCGTAACTCATACGCCCGTAAAAGTGTCGGATAACAACGTCAGCCTGAGCCCACAGCGGGCAAG
>JAPHUU010000348.1 GCA_026193555.1 Rhodanobacter sp. | reverse complement strand
GACGTTGGGCAAGCCGACGATGCCGCATTTGATGCCCATGGTGGAGCTCCAGGGAACAGGGAATGGGGAACAGGGAACATGAGGCCTGAGGAGACATGAACGTTGCAGCCTTGATCGACCGCCTACGTTGCCCGTTCCCCGTTCCCCGTTCCCGTCGTGTGTAGTTGCTGCATCGCCTTTTCGAACTGGCCTCCGACGGCAAGTGGCAGCACGTCCAGCGCGCGACCGATGCCATCGAGAATGGCATCTTCATCCTGCGTCGAGGCGCGGCCCAACACCCACGGCGTGACCTGGTCACGGTGGCCGGGGTGGCCGATACCCACCCGCAAGCGATGGAATTTTCCGTGACCCAGATGCGCCATGATGTCGCGCAAGCCGTTCTGGCCACCGTGGCCTCCATCGAACTTCAGGCGCACGCTGCCCGCAGGCAAGTCCAGATCATCATGTGCGACCAGGCATTGTTCCGGCTCGATCTTGTAGTAACGCAATGCCGAAGCCACCGCGATACCGCTCTTGTTCATGAACGTGGCCGGCTTGAGCAACCATACCGGCTCACCCCCAATGCGCACACGGCAGCTTTCGCCGTGCAGTTTGCCGTCGAAAGCAAAGCGCTCGCCGTGGCCGGCGGCCAGGGCATCCACAAGCCAGAACCCGGCATTGTGCCGGGTTCTGAGATATTCGGAACCGGGGTTGCCCAATCCGACAATGAGCCGCAAACCAGCCATCAAAGCCACCATGCGGAGCTCCGCGCCCTTGGGACGCGGGGCTCCGGATGCATCACTTCTTGTCGGCAGCCGGCTTGGCGGACTTGGTAGCAGCGGACTTGGCCGCCTCGGCCTCGGCTTCGGCCGCGGCGTCTTCCGCCACGTCCGCAGCGCTTTCCTTGACCACAGTCACCGTGACCACCGGGATATCGTGAGCTTCGCCCAGCAGCAATTCCGGGATCTCGATGTTGGCCGGCAGCGTCAGCTGCGACAGATGGATGATGTCACCCTCCTTCAGTGCGCCCAGATCGAGCTCGATGAACTCCGGCAGATCCTTCGGCAGGCAGGACACTTCGACTTCGGTCAGATTGTGCGACACGACAACACCGGACGTCTTGCCTGCCGGCGACGTATCTTGGTTGAGGAAGTGCAGCGGCACGTTCACGCGCACTGCCTTGTTCTCGTCGATGCGCAGGAAATCCATGTGCATCATCAGCTGCTTGAACGGATGCTTCTGCCAGTCACGCACCAGCACCTTCTGCACTTTGCCGTCGACGTTCAGGTCGAGCACGGACGAGAAGAACCACTCGTGCTTGGCGGCCAGCAGGATGGTGTTGTGCTCGATCTGGATGCTTTGCGGATCCTGACCGGCACCATAAACGACGGCGGGCACGAAGCTCGCATGACGCAGGCGGCGGCTCGCACCTTTCCCCTCGTCCTTGCGGCTCTGTGCCTTGATTTCATGAGTCTTGGCCATTTCAGTACTACCTTGAGTTGAAAATAACCGCTTCACAGCGGTCGAATGACTTTCCCGCGACCAGAAAAGTCGATGGCGCGACGACGGTTGTCACCGCGACTTGCAATCAATCCACGTACAACGAACTCACCGACTCGCCGAAGGCGATCCGGCGAATGGTCTCCGCCAGCAGCTCGGCGACCGAGAGCTGACGGATCTTGGCACAGGCCTGAACTTCAGGGCGCAGCGGCAAGGTGTTGGTGACCACCAGCTGGTCGAGCTGGGAGCCTTCGATGTTGCTGATCGCCGCACCCGACAGCACCGGATGCACGCAATAGGCGACCACCTTGTGGGCACCGCGCTCCTTGAGCGCCGCAGCGGCTGCACACAGGGTACCGGCGGTGTCGACGATGTCGTCGATCAGCACGCAGGTCTTGCCCTCCACGTCGCCGATGATGTTCATCACCGTCGCCACGTTCGCCTTCGGCCGGCGCTTGTCGATGATCGCCAGATCGGCATCATCCAGCCGCTTGGCCAGGGCCCGTGCGCGCACTACGCCACCGACGTCGGGGCTGACGACGATCAGGTCGTCCATGCTGTGGTTGCGCCAGATGTCGGCCAGCAGCACCGGCGAGGCGTACACATTGTCCACGGGAATGTCGAAGAAGCCCTGGATCTGGTCAGCATGCAGATCCACCGTCAATACCCGATCGACACCGGCCGCACCGATCATCCGGGCGGCCAGCTTGGCGGTGATCGGCACCCGCGCCGAACGCGGCCGGCGATCCTGCCGCGCGTAGCCGAAATAGGGGATCACTGCGGTGACGCTGGAGGCCGATGCCCTTTTCAGCGCATCGGTCAGGGCCAGCAGCTCGAACAGGTTGACTGCGCTCGGCGCGCCAGTGGGCTGCAGCACGAACACTTCCTGACGCCGTACATTCTCCTCTATCTCGATCTGTACCTCGCCGTCACTGAACGTGCCGACCAGTGCCTTGCCCAGCGGCACGCCCAGACGGAACGCAACATCTTCGGCCAGCGAGCGATGCGCATTGCCGGTAAAAAGCATCATCGGGGTGGACGTATCCACAGTTGTCACCTCGGAACGAACAGCCATGGTTGAATGGCTGGGGCGGCAGGATTCGAACCTGCGTATGCGGGAATCAAAATCCCGTGCCTTAACCAGCTTGGCGACGCCCCAGTAATATTTGAATTCGCTTGTGCTTTTCTTCGTACCCGCCGAGCGACACCACGCCGTCAGCAACCATATGATCTGTCCGTGTCGCTCAGTCCGAGCCGCAATGGCGCGCCAGAGCTTCATGCAAGGGTGAAACGTCGACACCCGCAGCCACCTGAGCCGTGAATGTCGCCGGGCATTGTGCGGCAATCGCCGCCGCCCGATCGAACGAACGCACTTCCAGAAACACGCAACCACCACTGCCGGAAAGCCGCGCCTGACCAAAACGGCCCAGCCAATCCAGCGCCGCAGCTACCCGCGGATGACGCGCCCGCACCACCGGCGCGAACACATTCTCCGTCGTTTCGCCGGAAGCAAAGGATGAAATTGTCGCCCGCGGCGCATTTCGTGTCAATTCAGCGGCTTGAAACAGCGCCGCCGTGGGCACCGACTCGTGCGGGTCAACCACCACGTAATGCCGTCGCGGCAGGCTCAACGGGCTGAGTTTGTCGCCGATGCCTTCGGCCCACGCCGACCGTCCTCGCACGAACACCGGCACGTCGGCGCCCAGCTGACGAGCCAGTTCGGCCAGCACATCCTCATGCAGCTCCAGTTCCCAGAGTCGGTTCAGCGCCACCAGTACCGTTGCCGCATCGGAACTGCCGCCGCCCAGACCTCCACCCATCGGAATGCGCTTTTCCACGGCGATATCAACGCCAGCAGCCGGATCAGCATGTTGTCGCAACAACCGTGCGGCCCGTACCGACAGATCGTCCTGCTCGGGCACCCCGGGCACCTCGTGGGTTCGCCGGACTTCACCGTCATCGCGCAACCGCAGGCGAATCTCGTCACCCCAGTCGAGCAGCCGGAACACGGTCTGCAGTTCGTGATAGCCATCGGGGCGACGACCGACGATACGCAGGAACAGGTTCAGCTTGGCCGGCGCCGGCCACACCGTCCAGTCACCGCGAGCGAGTGCCGGCAACGACCGACTCATGAACATCCGCAGATCGTCCGGAAAGCCGTTTTCCCGATCGCGCTCGCGGGCGAAGGCGAACGTCGGATCGCGCTTGTCGACCGGGGAAAATCCGTGTTTGGCGTAGAACGGGCCATTCCACGGCACATCGGTCAGCGTACCCAGATCGACCCGCCGGTAACCGGCAGCCTGCGCCCATGTACAGGCATGCTCGAGCAGGGCGGCACCGATGCCGCGCTGGCCATATTCCGGCAGGACGTCAATTTCGGCGATGCCGATGCGGGAGCGCCCCAGATCGGCATCGAGCCAGACAAAACCCACCACCGCCATGTCATTGCGAGCGACCCAGACCAGGCCACGGCTGACTGCCTGCAGCAACAGCTCGGGCGGGATCGACATCGCCGCGTAGGCCGGCCAGGCGGGATGACCGCGGAACAACTGCACGGCCTTGCGCTCGATCGCGCACAACGTGCTGATCTGGTTCGGCTCTGCGCGTTCGATGGAAAAGGACATCGGATTCCGGGGCTCGCCGTGTTCGCTGTCCCGCTGTCGCCGCCGGGGCGCTGCGGGGCCGCAAAGCCTAACCGAAACGGGCGCGAGCCGTGTTCACTGGAATTGCCAGGAGTCGATCGAAAGCCTCACCTTGTACGGCAAGCGCTCGGCATAGACCTTCTTCGGCAGCGGTGGCCGCTGCCCGGTATCCCACTCCCGATAGTCGACGGTCCAGCCATCCTGCTGCAGCAAGGACGGCAGGCGGTTCTCGCCGTAGCTCAGTTCGGCCGGCCCGCTGTCCGCGCGCAGGCCAAGCACCCAGGCGCGCAGGTCACCCAACGGCACCTCCCAGCCCAGCGCCTTGCGCATCAACCCTTCGGCATCCGGCCCGCGCAGCGGACCCGGCTTGAGGCCTTCGAGCAGCGCCCCTGACGCCCCACCACTCAGACGGAAACTCTTGCCGGTGATGGGGGCCCGCAGCACGAACTCGTACTGATCGCCATCCTGCGTCCAGCTGAAACTGCCGCTGCCGCCGTCCTTGCCGTCGGAAACCCCCAGTCGGCCCTGCAGCACCCAGTGATCGGCATGCGCCAGCGCCTGCTCACGGGCCAACTGTGCCTTGTTCAGACTGGCGTCGCTCTTGATCCGCACTGCCGGTACGCAGGCGACAAGCAGCAGCGGCAGCAACACCACCAGGACGCGCAGACGGCGGCTCATGGACGCAAGCGCTTCAGGACATCCTGCAGACGACTGCTGTGCGGATCGATCCGACGCACCTCATCGAAGATCTTCTGCGCGTCCTGCCGATG
>JAPHUU010000381.1 GCA_026193555.1 Rhodanobacter sp. | reverse complement strand
TGCCACAGCACCTCACCCAGATGCACGCCGACATCGGCGTCCCTGCGCAGTTTCCACGCGTCGCGCAACGTCCGCGCAGCCTCGTCCAGGTGACCCAGCCGGTACTGCAGCCAACCCCAGGAATCGGCTATCGCCGGATCGTCCGGTTTGGCGGCGCGTGCGGCACGAATCAGCCGTTCTGCCTCGGGCAGATCGCGGTTGGCATCCGCCAGCGTGTAGCCGAGCGCATTGCTGGCATCGACGTCACCCGGCTTGATCTTCAACAACCGCCGAAAATCCTGCACCGCCTGATCGATCTGGCCTGCCTCGGCGTAGGCCAGGCCCCGGCCATAGAGCAATCCGGGATCATCGGGCACCACCTGCAATGCACGACTGAAGGCCGTTTCTGCCTGCGTGAATTTCCGCTCACGCAGGTACATCTCGGCATCAGCCTGGTAGGCCTGACGCAATTGTGCGGGCTGCTCCAGATAGTCCAGTTGCATCTGCTCCAGCAGCTGGTGCGCTTCGGTGCTCTTGCCTTGCGACTGCAGGAGTACTGCGCGGCGCAGATCGGCGTCGAACGCATGGGGATCGTCGTCACCCACCCGGCCGTACCATTCCAGCGCCTCGCTGTCCCGATGCTGCATCTCGGCCAACTGCCCGAGCAGGTAGGAGCTGTGTTTGCGCACGTCCGCCGGCGCCGATTTCAGCTGCCTGTAGATGGCCGCCAAAGCCTTCTCGTCCCTGGCCTGAGCCGCCAGACCGGCCCGCATTGCATAGATCCCGGCGTCCTGCGGACCACGCTGCAGCAGCCTGACCGCGCCAGCCCGGTCACCCGCCCGACTGAGCATGCCGGCGTAGGCCAGCCGCAACCGGGTGTTGCGAGGAGCCTTGGCAAGCGCTCGTTTCAGCAACGCCCGTGCACCGTCATGGTCGCCGCTGCTGTATTTCAGCTGCGCCGCCCAGGCATAGGTTTCGACGCTGGCGAAGCGCTGCATGGCCGCCTCCGCGATCTGCATCGCGTAGGCGTGCAGGCCGAATTTCTCACCCAGCTCACTCATCGCCAACCACGCTTTTGCATCGGCAGGAAGTCGCTGCGGGGTAGCCAATGTCTCCAGCAGACGGGCAGCCTGCGCCTGATCACGGGCACCCAGCAGAACCCGACCGAACTGGCGCCAGGCATCCTGATCGCCGCTTCCACTCAGCAACTCCAGCTGATGTCGGGCTTCATCGGCATGGCCAGCATCAAGTGCCAGTTCGGCCCGCGCCTGAGCCAGCGGACCGGGCTTGGCACCCAGCACCTGCCAGCGGTCCAGCGCACGTTCCGCCGCCGCGCTGTCATGCACGGCGATCGCCAGGGCGGCAGCGCGCTCGGCCACCCGCGGGTCGGCACTCAGCTGCATCGCCTTGCCGTAGTGGCCGGCTGCGGATTTCAGGTCGGAGTGGGTCAGCGCCATCTCCCCCGCCAGCAGTTGAGCGAGCAGGTCGTGTTCGGCATCCGGGATCGCCACCACCAGCCGATCCAACGGCTGCGCCACGCTGGCGACCTTGCCCGCGACCGGTTGTGACGGGGCGCTGGCGCATGCCGCCAAGGCGAGCACCAACATCGACACTGCCGTAAAATGCCGCAGTTGCTTGAACTTGGCCCCTCTGCTGCGCACACTACTCTCCATCGAATTGCCTGTTTCGGCTGAATCTGTCATCACACTGACGTTGCGCCAAGCTTAGCCCACGCTGCCGACTACCACCGCCGGAAGATTTCCCCAACTCATGCCGCTGATCGCCCTCGGGCTCAATCACCTCACCGCGCCGGTCAGCCTGCGCGAGCAAGTGGCGTTCGATACGGACGCCGCAGGCCCGGCCATGATCGAGTTGACCCGGGAACCCGGCATCGAGGAGGCAATGATCCTGTCCACCTGCAACCGCACCGAACTCTATGTCGGTGTGGCCGAAGGTGCGGAGCACATCCCGCTGGCATGGCTGAGTCGTCACCACCATCTGACTGCCGGCAAGCTGGACGAGTTCCTGTACCGCCATGACGAACAGGACGCGGTCCGCCACATGTTCCGCGTCGCCACCGGACTCGACTCGATGGTGCTTGGCGAACCGCAGATCCTTGGCCAGGTCAAGGATGCCTACCAGCAGGCACGCAGTGCACAAGTACTGCGCGCCCCCCTTGATCGCCTGCTGCAGCATACGTTCGCCGTCGCCAAGCGGGTACGCACCGACACCCGCATCGGCGCACACACGGTATCCGTCGCTTTCACCGCCGTGCGCCTGGCCGAGCAGGTGTTCACCGACCTGAAGCAGGCCTGCGTCCTGCTGATCGGAGCCGGCGACACGATCGAACTGGCGGCCCGCCACCTGGCCGACAAGCAGGCACGCCGGCTGATCGTCGCCAACCGCACGCTGGAGACCGCGCAGGAGCTGGCTGGTCGCTATGGCGGCTATGCGATCGCGCTGGCGGATTTGCCGCAGCATCTGGAGGAAGTCGACATTGTGATCTCCTCGACCGCCGCGCGGCAGCCGGTGCTGACCCGGCGCATGGTCGAGAACGCGATGGCGGCACGTCGACACAAACCGATGTTCATGGTCGACATCGCCGTGCCACGCGACATCGAGGCCAGCGTGGGCGAACTGCCGGACGTCTACCTGTACGGGATCGACGACCTGCACCAGGTGATCGACGGCAACCGCCGCTCGCGCGAGGCCGCTGCGCGCGAAGCTGACGTGATCATCGACCTGCATGTGGATCGCTACATGGCCTGGCGCCGCACCCTCACCCTGTGGAATCCGGCACTGGACATGCGCCAGCATGCCGAGGGCTACCGTGACGAGGTGCTGGACAAGGCCCGCAGCATGCTCGCGCGGGGCAAGTCGCCGGAGGAGGCGCTGGCCTTCCTCGCCAACACGCTGACCAACAAGCTGCTGCACCACCCCAGTGCACGCCTGCGCGAAGCCACGCTGAGCGGCGACCTGGATCTGCTGCAGGCGGCCGGACGACTCTACGGACTCGACGAAGACCAGGGGAAAACCGGGCACTAGCGAAAGCGGCTGACTGCCGCTCCCGGATCGACGCAGGCACCACTGTCGAACCCGCCGCTCACTCCCCGCTTCTCACCGCTGGCCCACCATGACCCCATCGATCCGCCGCAAGCTCGAAGCCCTGTCTGAACGTCACGAGGAAATCGGCCTGCTGCTGGGTCAACCCGACGTACTGGCCGACAATGCGCGCTTCCGCGAGCTGTCGCGGGAATATGCCCAGCTGGAACCGGTTGCCGCATCGCTGCGTGAGCACGATCAGGCCGAGCTTGCGCTGACCGAAACGCGCGCGATGCTGGACGACCCCGAATTGCGTGAAATGGCTGTCGCCGATGTGCTGCGACTGGAACACTACCTGCGCGATCTGGACAGCGAACTGCAGCGACTGCTGTTGCCGAAGGATCCGCGCGATGAGGCCAACCTCTACCTGGAAGTTCGTGCCGGCAGCGGCGGCGACGAGGCGGCGATCTTCGCCGGCGACCTGTTCCGCATGTACCTGCGTTACGCCGAGAACCGGCACTGGTACGTCGAAGTCCTGAGCGAACATGCCGGCGAGCACGGCGGCTACAAGGAAATCGTTGCCCGGATCGAGGGCAAGGGCGCCTACTCGCAGCTGAAGTTCGAGTCCGGCGCCCATTGCGTGAAACGGGTACCGGCCACCGAATCGCAGGGCCGCGTGCATACCTCCACCGCCACGGTGGCGGTGTTGCCGGAACTGGACGAGATCGACGATGTCCCGATCAACCCGGCCGATCTGAAGACCGATACCTTCCGCGCCTCGGGCGCCGGCGGCCAGCATGTCAACAAGACCGATTCGGCGATCCGCATCACCCATCTGCCGACCGGCACCGTGGTGGAGTGCCAGGAAGAGCGCAGCCAGCACAAGAACCGCGCCCGGGCGATGAGCCTGCTGAAGGCACGCCTGCTCGACGCCGAGCGCAGCAAGCAGAGTGCCGCGCAGGCCGAGTCCCGCCGGCTGCAGGTCGGCACCGGCGACCGCAGCCAGCGCATCCGTACCTACCGCTACAAGGACAATCTGGTCACCGATCACCGCATCGGACTGAATCTGTACCGCCTTGCGGAAATCATGCAAGGCGATCTGGGCGAACTGATCGACACCCTGACCCGCGAACACCAGGCCGACCTGCTGCAGGCGCTGGGCGGCGCCTGAACCGAACCGTCACGGCATTTGCGGGTAGCCTGTGCCCTATTGTTCGGCAATCAGGTGAAGCCAGCATGGGCAACCATTACGACAAGGCGATGGAGGAACTGCAGCTCGAGTTGATCCGGCTGCAGCGCTGGCTGCGCGGCAGCGGCAACCGGCTGGTGGTGCTCTTCGAGGGCCGTGATGCGGCTGGCAAGGGCGGCGTGATCAAACGGATCACCGAGAGCATGGATACCCGCGGCTTTCGGATCGCGGCTCTGGGCAAGCCCAGCGAAAGCGAGACCAGCCAGTGGTATTTCCAGCGCTATGTCCCGCACCTGCCCAGCGCTGGCGAGTTCGTGCTGTTCGACCGCAGCTGGTACAACCGCGCCGTGGTGGAGCCGGCGATGGGATTCTGCAGCGAGGCGGAACACGATGCGTTTCTCGATGCAGTGCCCTCGTTCGAGAAGATGCTCACCGATGACGGCATCATCCTGATCAAGTACTGGCTGGCGGTGGATCAGGTCGAGCAGGAGAAGCGCTTTTCCGAGCGCGCCGATGATCCACTGAAGCGCTGGAAGCTCTCGCCGGTGGATCTGGCGGCACGACAGAAATACGCCGAAATGGGGCGATTGCGCGACGTGATGATCGAGCGCACGCAGACACCGACGGCACCCTGGTTCGTGGTCGACTTCAACAGCCAGAAACGCGGCCGGGTCAACCTGATCCGGCACTTGCTGCAACAGGTTCCGTTCGATGACCAGCCCGTCGCCAAGGTCAGCCTGCCCAGGCTGAAGGGCAAGCCGAAACGGGAGCATGTCACCGACAAGGCCTTGTGGGTGGCGGATACTTACTGAGCTTCAGCCGGTGTGGAATCCCCGCAGTTCCCGCTCCGGCAGATCCTCGCGAGTGACCGCGTCGACCTGCGCCGCCGGCGGGCCTTGCCGCAACCATTGTTCGAAGGCGTCCAGCGCCGCCGTCGATCCGCTGGCCAGCACCTCGACGCAACCGTCGGGCCGGTTCCTGGCATGACCGGCCAGCCCCAGCTGCAACGCCTGCTCGCGGCTGCTGGCGCGATAGAACAC
>JAPHUU010000319.1 GCA_026193555.1 Rhodanobacter sp. | reverse complement strand
GAGGTACGCGCGTTGCTCGGCGCGACCGTGCAGATGCCGCGGGCCACCGCCGCGCTGGACGATGCGATCGACCGCTGGGCGCTGCACTCGGCGTTCGGGCTGGCGATTCTGGCCGTGCTGATGTTCCTGATCTTCCAGGCGGTGTTCTCCTGGGCGGCTCCGTTGATGGACGGCATCCAGGTCGGCATGACCGCATTGGGCGGATGGATGACCCAGGCGCTGCCGGCCGGTAGCGCGCTGCACAGCCTGCTCAATGACGGTATCTTTGCCGGCCTCGGCGCGGTACTGGTGTTTCTGCCGCAGATCCTGATCCTGTTCCTGTTCATCCTGATGCTGGAGGAGTCCGGCTACCTGCCACGGGCGGCGTTTCTGCTCGACCGGATGATGTTCAAGGCCGGCCTGACCGGGCGTGCGTTCATTCCGCTGCTGTCGAGTTTCGCCTGTGCGATCCCGGGCATCATGGCTACCCGCAGCATTACCGACCCGCGTGATCGCCTCACCACGATCCTGGTGGCGCCGCTGATGACCTGCTCGGCGCGGCTGCCGGTGTACACGCTGCTGATCGCCGCCTTCATTCCGAGGCGCACGGTGGGCGGGCTGTTCAACCTGCAGGGCATCGTGCTGTTCACGCTCTACGTGGTGGGCATCGTCAGTGCGCTGGTGGTGGCCAGCGTGATCAAGCGCTTCCGCCGCGACAAGAGCGATCACGCGTTGCTGATGGAGTTGCCCGGCTATCGCATGCCGCAACTGCGCGATGTGGCGCTGGGCCTGTGGCAACGCACAGTGATCTTCCTGCGCCGGGTGGGCGGCATCATCCTGTCGTTGACGGTGCTGCTGTGGTTCCTGTCGAGTTTTCCGGGGGCGCCGGCAGGTGCCACCGAACCGGCGATCAATTTCAGCCTGGCCGGTCGTCTCGGTCACGCGATGCACGTGCTGTTCGCCCCGATCGGTTTCAACTGGCAGATCTGCATTGCGCTGGTGCCGGGGATGGCCGCGCGCGAGGTGGCGGTGTCGGCACTGGGCACGGTGTACGCGATGTCCGGCGGCGACGCGGCGATCGCCAACCAGCTGGGCACCGTGATCGCGCAGCAATGGTCGCTGGCGACGGCGCTGTCGCTGCTGGCGTGGTACGTGTTCGCGCCACAGTGCATCTCGACGCTGGCGGTGATCCGTCGCGAAACCAACTCCTGGCGTTACGTGGCGATCAGTGCCGGCTACATGTTCGCGCTGGCCTACACGGCCTCGTTGCTGACCTACCAGATCGCGCGGTGGCTGGCATGAGCGGCTACGCCCTGATCCAGGCGCTGGTGATCGGCGTGGTGGTGATGTTCAGCGCGTGGCGGGCGTTTCGCAAGCTGCTGCCGCAAACCAGCCGACGGATGATCGCCGGGGTTTCCACCCGGCTGGATCGACCGGAACGGTCGGTCAGGGTGCGCCGTCTCGGGCGCTGGCTGCAGCCTGCCGAAGCGAAGAGCGGTGACTGCGGCAGTGGCGATGGCTGCAGCAGCTGCGGCAGCTGCACCCCGGCCAGGCCGCCAGCCGATGCCAAGCCGCCAGCTGAGGGCGGGGAGCCCCGGCCGCTGGATTTCCGTCCGCGCCGGTAAGTCGATCGTGTCATCGGTGCCATGAAAAAAGCCGGCTTGCGCCGGCTTTTCATCAACCCGAATTGCGCAACCGGCTTACGCCAGTTCGCGGATCTTCGCGTTGAGGCGGCTCTTGTGGCGAGCAGCCTTGTTCTTGTGGATCAGGCCGCGGGCGGCGTAACGGTCCATCACCGGCTGGGCGACAGTGAACGCGGCGACGGCGGCAGCCTTGTCCTTGGCCTCGATGGCCTTGACGACCTTTCGCAGGGCGGTGCGGACCATGGAGCGGGCGCTGATGTTGCGCAGGCGACGCTGCTCGGACTGGCGCGCGCGCTTCTTCGCGGACTTGATGTTGGCCAAGGTAGAACTCCGGGATGCAGGTGTGGAAAAAGACGCCAAGTATGCGGTCGATTTGCCATCGCGTCAATCATTTACCCGTACCATCAGGGGTGGCGGGTTGATCCCGTGGTCGATGCGATCGGACAAGACCTGCATTCTGCCACAAACGCGCTGTCATCCGGCCCGCACGGGCTGTCAAACTAGGCGCTTGCGCCCGGCCGGTTCGGTGCGCCGCATCTTCCGGTTTTCAAGGGGCCGATACCCGCATGAAGTCTCCCAGCATGTTACGCGGGCTGCTCTCGTTCAGCAGCATGACGATGATTTCGCGCGTATTCGGGCTGGTCCGTGACATCTCGATGAACGTGGTGTTCGGCGCCACCGCGGCCACCGATGCGTTCTGGGTGGCGTTCCGCATCCCCAACTTCATGCGCCGGCTGTTTGCCGAGGGCTCGTTCTCCACCGCCTTCGTGCCGGTATTCACCCAGATGAAGGAAACCGGCACGCCGCAGGACCTGAAGCGGCTGATGGCTCGGGTCTCGGGAACCCTGGGCGGCATCCTGCTGGTGATCACCGCGCTGGGGCTGATCTTTGCGCCCCAGGTGGCGACCGTATTCGAGCCGGGCGCGCTGGATCAGCCGCACAAGTTCGATCTCACCGTCGATCTGCTGCGGCTGACCTTTCCGTTCCTGTTGTGTGTCTCGCTGACCGCGCTGGCCGCCGGCGCACTGAACAGTTTTCATCGCTTCGCGTTGCCGGCGCTGGCGCCGGTGATCCTCAACGTGTGCATGATCGTCGGCGCGTTGTGGCTGGCGCCGCGGCTGCATACGCCGATCATGGCGATGGGCTGGGCGGTGCTGCTGGCTGGCATCCTGCAGCTGTTGTTCCTGCTGCCATCGCTGCGCAAGCTGGGACTGCTGACGTGGCCACGCTGGGGCTGGCGCGATCCGGATGTGCGCCGGATCATGCGGCTGATGGTGCCGACCTTGTTCAGCTCCTCGGTGACCCAGGTGAATCTGCTGCTGGACACGGTGGTCATCTCGCTGCTGGTCACCGGTTCGCAAAGTTGGTTCTCGCTGTCCACGCGTTTCCTGGAGCTGCCGCTGGGCGTGTTCGGTGTCGCCCTGGGAACGGTGATCCTGCCATCGCTGTCGCGGCATCATGTCAGCACCGACAAGGCGGGCTTTTCCCGGGCGCTCGACTGGGGGTTGCGCATCACCCTGCTGATTTCCGTGCCGGCGATGGTGGCGCTGCTGCTGCTGGGCAAGCCGATCATCGCGACCTTGTTCCAGCACGGCCGCTTCACCGCGTTCGACACGCAGATGTCGACCATGTCGATCCTGGCGCTGAGTTGCGGGCTGCCTTCCTTCGCGCTGGTCAAGGTGCTGCTGCCGGCGTTCTACTCCCGACAGGACACCCGCACCCCGATGAGGGCGGCGGTGCTGACGCTGCTCATCAACATGCTGTTCAACGGTGTCTTCCTGGCGCTGCTCTACCTCGGCTGGGCCTCGCCGGAGCAAAGGCAGGGCGGCTGGCTGGAAGGTCTGTCCCGGGTGCCGGGCCTGCATCTGGCGATCTGTCTGTCCAGCGTGGTTTCCAGCTACGTCCAGTTCCTGCTGCTGTGGCGCTGGCTGAAGCACGCGGGCGTGTATCAGCGTCATCCGGGATGGTTGATGCACTGGCTGCGTCTGCTGGTTTCCTGCGCCGCGATGGCGGCGGTGCTGATCTCGGGCCGGCTGCTGTGGCCGGACTGGACGCATGATGCGTCGGTGTTCACCCGCATCTGGCATCTCGCGGTGCTGGTGATGGCCGGCGCATCGACCTATGCGGCAGCACTGTTTGCCAGCGGTTTCCGCCTGCGTGAATTGCGCGGCGTGTGAGGCCACAGCGGATCTCCGGCCGCCCGCGTCAACGCTATACTCAGACCATGATGAGACTTTCCAGGGATGTCACGGGCCCCTGTCTGGCGCCCGGCGGCAGCGTGATTGCGATCGGTGCGTTCGATGGCCTGCACCGCGGGCATCAGGCATTGCTGGCCCAGGTGCACGAACGCGCCCGACAGTTGGGCTGCAGCCCGATCGTGGTCAGCTTCGAACCCCTGCCGCGCGCCTTTTTTTCCGCGGAACCGTTGCCGCGGCTGTCCAGCGTGCGAGAGAAATTGCGCGGTTTTGCCGCCGCCGGGATGGCGCACACCTTGCTGCTGCGCTTCAACAAGGCGCTGACAGCGATGCCGGCCGAAGACTTCGTGCGGCGCGTGCTGGTTGATCGGCTGGCTGCGCGGGAGGTGTGGGTTGGCGGCGATTTTCGCTTCGGCCACAAGCGCGGCGGTGACATGGCCCTGCTGGAGCGGATGGGCGCGGAGCTCGGCTTTGCCGCCTGCACGATGCCAGCGGTGCAGCTCGATGGCGCCCGTATCTCGGCCAGCCGGGTGCGCCTGCTGCTGGCCGCGGGCGAATTCGCCGGCGCCGAACCGCTGCTGGGGCGTCCGTTCGTGATCGAGGGCAAGGTCGAATACGGCAACCAGCTCGGCCGCACGCTGGGCTATCCCACCGCCAACATCCATCTGCAGCAGCGGACCAGCCCGATTCGCGGCATCTTCGCGGTGCGGGTGGGGCTGGGTGAGGGCGCGTGCAGCTGGCCCGGCGTGGCCAGCCTGGGTGTGCGGCCCACCGTCAACCAGGTCAGTGAGCCGCTGCTGGAAGTGCACCTGTTCGACTTCGATGGCGACCTGTACGGTCAGCGCATGGCGGTGGAGTTCGTCGCCAAGCTGCGT
>JAPHUU010000256.1 GCA_026193555.1 Rhodanobacter sp. | reverse complement strand
GGGCGACCTGCTGGAATTGATGGGCAACCTGCTGGAAAACGCCTTCAAGTGGGCGGGTCACCGGGTACTGCTGATGGTGAAGATGCATCCGTCATCCGCACGCCAGCGCGCAGGGCTGACCTTGAGCGTCGAGGACGATGGCCCGGGCATTCCGGCGGACAAGATCGAAAAGGTGCTGCAACGAGGCGTGCGCGGTGACGAACGGGTACAGGGTCATGGTATCGGCCTGTCGATCGTGCAGGACATCGTCCATGCCTATGGCGGTGAGCTGGTGGTCGACCGCTCGCCGGAATTCGGTGGCGCGCGCTTCAGCGTGACGCTACCCCCGGTCTGAGTTGCCGTCGGGCCTGACGCCTACTGAATCGATCCGGGCAGCAACGATTGCCAGCCCAGATGCGAAGGGCGGCCTGCCGCGGGCGATTGGGTGGGACCGTCGGCATGATCGCTGTCATTGCCGGAACCACTGCCGGAGTCGTCGCTGCTGCTCTGCGGGGAACTGCCATGGGTCAGTCCCAGAGCGTCACCCGTGCTGCGATCGCCGGCATCGTGCGCACTGCCGCGATCGGCGGCGACGATGTGCGTTGGGTTTTGCTGATCCCGGCTGTCATAGCCGGACGCGACGGCACTGCCGATCCCGGCAATGAAAAGAACCAATCCGACAAGTCCATATGTGGTACGCATGGCGATCCATCCTCGACCCGCAAGCGAAGACCTTGATCCTCGCAGAAACACCTGCGCACTGCCAGTGCTGGCCCGGAACGCCCGGGCAGCGCCGGCCCGGCTGCCGCCTTCAGGCCGGGCGGGCTAGAATCCGTCGATGCCGATCCTGTCCCGTCTCCCGCCTTCCCCGTACCACTGGCTCGAAACTGCCGCTGCCTCGGGGGCTCGCTGATGCAGCCGGCGCGGTTGCTTGCAGCGTTGGCACCGGGCACCCCCGTTTCCGGTGCCAGTCTGGCTGCGCAGGCCGGCGTGACTCGCGCTGCCATCTGGAAACAGATCGAGACGCTGCGGGCGCGCGGTCTGCCGATCGAAGCCCGTGGAGCGACCGGTTACCGGCTGCCATGGCCGGTGCAGATGCTGGACGCAACGCAGATAAGTGAGGCCTTGCCCGCCGAGGTGGGTGATTCGCTGGGTGCGCTGGAGGTTCACTGGGAACTCGACTCGACTTCCAGCGAGCTGCAGCGAAGAGGTGCCGGGGCTGCCGACTGCAGCATCGTGCTGGCGGAAACCCAGACCGCCGGGCGTGGCCGGCGCGGTCGCCAATGGCTGTCTCCACCGGGCCTGAACCTGTATCTATCCTTCCTCAAGCGATTCGAACAAGGATTCGCAGCACTGTCCGGCCTGTCACTGGCGATCGGGGTGATCGTGTTGCGCGCGCTGGAGGCGTTGGGTGTCCAGGGGGCCGGCCTGAAATGGCCGAACGACCTGCTGGCCATCGAGCATGGGCGACCGGGTGGCAAGCTGGCAGGCATCCTGGTCGAGTTGAGCGGTGAATATCAGGGCCCATGTGCAGCGATCATCGGTGTCGGTCTCAATCTGCGGATGACTCCGGCGCTGCGTCTGCAGGCCGGACAACCCACGTCTGACCTTGCGGCGTTGACCGCTGGAGTGCCACCGGATCGCAATCGGGTCGCGGCGGCGCTGATCACCGCTCTGATGGATGGCTTGGAGCAATTCGAGCGCGACGGTTTGCCCGCCTTCATGGCCGACTACCGACGCCACGATCTTCTGCGTGGGCAGTCATTGCAGCTGAGCGGTGCACTGGGCGAGTTCGCCGGCATGGGTGCGGGTGTGGATGCCAGTGGCGCACTGCTGGTACTTCTGACCGACGGCAGCCTGCATCGTGTCGACAGCGCTGATGTCTCGGTACGCCCCACATGAAGCTGCTACTTGATCTGGGCAACACAAGGGCGAAATGGGCGCTGCATCAGCATGGTGAGGTGCTGGCGCAAGGCGCGGTGGCGTGGGCTGGGTCAGTGGTGGACGTTCTCTCAAGTGCCTGGTCCGGATGCCCGCGCCCGACCGCGGTCTTTGGTGCCTCGGTCGTCGATGACGCTCGCGAAAGACAGGTCGCCGCGTGCGTTGCGGTGGAGTTCGGGCATGAGGTGACATGGTTGCGCACGCCCGCCCATGCCTGCGGGGTGCGCAACGCCTATGCGAAACCGCAGCAGCTTGGCGTGGATCGGTTTCTGGCGATGGTGGCGGCCCACGCCGATGGCCTTTCCCCTTGCGTGCTGGCAAGTGTCGGCACGGCGCTGACCGTCGATGCGCTGGCGGCCAACGGAACCCATCTGGGAGGGCTGATCGCCCCTGGCCCGCATCTGATGCGCCAATCCCTGCTGGGTGCCACGGCGCAGGTCAGGCCCGATCGGGTTGGGGACATCCTGGATCTGGCGGACAATACGGCCGATGCGGTGAGCTCGGGCTGTTGGCAGGCAACGGCGGCCCTGGTCGAACGCTTTGCCGGCCGCATGGCGCCCCGGCTAGGCGTTGGCGCAATACTGGCGCTCGACGGAGGCGATGCTGCGCAACTGCTGTCGCTGCTTTCGGTACCGGCAAGATTGACTCCGGATAGTGTCCTGCGCGGTCTTGCGCACTGGGCAGATATGCACATGAGCACGCGGCCACCCGTCTAGAATGCCGATGGTCGCCAATGCCTGGGGAGTTCAATGTTTCTGCGTCTGCTGTTTGTATTCCTGAGCGCGCTCAATATCGCGGTGGGTGCCTGGTTGGTGCTGGGCCAGCCTTATGCGCGCGGCGGCAGCCCCAACGATCCCGGCGTACCGGAGTTGCGCCTGCTGTCGGAATTGCCGGAATCCACGACCGTGCCGTCGGAGTCGGCGCACGTCATGGCGGACGCCAACCCTGCCGCAGTCACGACCGGGAAATCGATCAGCCCGGTTTGCATGACGTTGGGCCCCTTTGCCACTCCGCAGGACTTGCGTCGCGCACGGCAGGCCCTTGGCGCGCAGACGGAGCGTATGCGGGCGCGGCAGGAACAGACCAGCCAGGCCAGTGGCTGGTGGGTCTACCTGCCGGCGGCGGGCAGCCGCACGAAGGCTCTGGAATTGGCGCGCCAACTCGGCGCGCACCAATTCCATGACTATTTCGTGGTCAGCTCCGGTGATCAACCGAACACCATTTCACTGGGCCTGTTCAAGGATCCGGCCAACGCGCGCAAGCGTCGCGATGCGGTGATCGCGGCCGGCTTTCCGGCTCGCATGAGCGAACGCAGCGAAACGGTGCCCGAATACTGGCTCGATCTGGTGGTGGCCGACGGCGCCCGATTTGACTGGCGCAGTCGCATCGATGCCGCCAGCGTCGGGTCGCACAGCACCGGCTGCTTCTGAACGGCGTGGGCGATTTTGAGCACACGTCGCCGGCCCTGCTAGAATCTCCCACCTTCGCCGGCATAGCTCAGTTGGTAGAGCAACTGATTTGTAATCAGTAGGTCCCGGGTTCGACTCCTGGTGCCGGCACCAGCAATACAAGGGGCTCGCAGCGATGCGAGCCTTTTTGTTTTCCGGATCCATTGCCGGGTATGCAGTGTCGCTGCAGGATGTGGGCACGCCCCGGTAGAGCGGGCGGCTCCGTCAACCACGAGTGCGCATTGACGCAGCATGTGGCGCTTTCACTCGAGACCTTCACGGTGAGTGCCGACAGACACGGCGCCGCGTTGCCGGCAATCTGCGCCGATCCAGGAGCCCGGTGAGATCACGCGGGAGCCTGACAGGTGTGCTGGCCGGCTGCTTGCCGAGGGTGTCTCGATGCCGGTGAGTCTGAGCTTCGGGGCGGGCTGTGGTGTATCTGCAGCGGATGGAGCGTGCTGTTCGATGCCCTGCGCCTGGCGCATGCGATCAGGCTGGCTCGAGGCTCGGCGCGGGAGTGGCACGTCAATGGCGGCCTGACCGCCTGTGTCGAGATGTCCAGTACGGAATTCGCCATCACTCTGGCGCAATACGGCAGTTCAGCCACGTCATCCGGGGCCGTGCTGGCATGGCCCGCCAGTTCATCGTTGCACGAGCAGGGTGACGATACGGGTCCGAAGCAGCGTGAGGGCAACGAAATGCCTGCCGGATGCGTGAGGTGCCTGGGCGAATCCGGTTCCCGAGGCCTGGTGGCCGCGCATCACCCGGGAGACCATTCTGTGACTTGCTGAAGGTTTCTTGAGGCGATTGGCTGCCGTGGTTCAAGTTGCATACATACTTGCTATCATCGAGCCACGGCTGCACAGGGGCAGTCGGGAGTGATTTTAATGCAAACGTTGATTGCACATTCCGCCTTCGTGCGTGGAATGTCGCTGTTTGCAGGGATGCTGCTGGGAAAGGTCGGATGGACAGTCAAGTCGAAAGCCGCCGCTGCTGACAGCAGCGAGCTGGTCTGTTGGTGTTCGAGCGCTCGCTCGCGCCGCGAAGACGAACTCGCCCGAAGTCGACGGCCAGAAAGTTCATAGCCATCGTCAGGCCCGCCGGACCGGTCGCGATGACGATCCGCATCGACGCCGCCCGATCAATACGGGTAATGGCGTTGCCCATACTGTCGGTTCTGTCCGATCAGTTGTTGCGGGAAGCCAACAGAGGAGGCCGTCGGCTGCCTGCGTGCAAGGCGCCGGTAGGTGCATTCCGGTAAACTTCGCCCAGTTCTCGTCAGAAGCATGATGCGGATGATTTCTCCGGTATGGGCGCGATTTGTCGGGCAACGGCAAATCGCCGCTGTCGTTCGAGCGTCGCCGCTACCTCGTTCCCATCACGCATGCGCCGGTCATGACCTGCGGATGCCGGGAAGCCACGGGCAGGCCCACAACATATGAGCAGGCAGGATATGAGCAAGCAGGCGGTTTCATTGATTGGTGTGCCGACGGACATCGGCGCCGGGCACCGTGGCGCTTCGATGGGGCCGGAGGCGCTGCGGGTGGCCAATATCGGCAGCCGGCTGGAACGGCGTGGTCTGACGGTCATCGATCGCGGCAACCTGCAGGGGCCGATCAATCCGTGGCAACCGCCCGAGGACGGCTACCGCCATCTGGACGAAGTGGTGGCCTGGAATACGGTGGTGTACAGCGCGGTGCATCAGGAGCTGAAGGCCGGGCACCTTCCGATCATGCTCGGCGGCGATCATTGCCTGGCGATCGGTTCGATCACCGCGGTGGCCCGACATTGCCGCGAGGAAGGCAAGAAGCTGCGTGTGCTGTGGCTGGATGCGCATTCCGATTTCAATACCGCACAAGCGACGCCTTCGGGAAACGTCCATGGCATGCCGGTGGCCTGCCTGTGCGGCTACGGCCCTTCGGTACTGACCGAACTGGGCGGCAGCGCGCCGGCGACCAAGCCCGAAGTGTTCCGCCAGATCGGCATCCGCTCGGTGGACTATGGCGAAAAAGAACTGGTGCGCGAGGCGAATGTGGGCATCTTCGACATGCGCCACATCGACGAGGAGGGCATGAAGCGCGTGATGGAACAGGCGCTGGATGGCATCGACGCGAACACCCATCTGCACGTGAGCTTCGATGTGGATTTTCTCGACCCCAGCATCGCGCCGGGCGTGGGTACCACCGTACGCGGCGGGCCCACCTACCGCGAGGCGCAGTTGTGTATGGAAATGATCGCCGACACCGGTCTGATGGCCTCGCTGGACATCGTCGAGCTGAATCCGGCCTATGACAAGCGCAACCAGACCGCCAAGCTGGCGGTGGACCTGGTCGAGTCGCTGTTCGGCAAGTCCACGCTCATCCGTCGCTGAACCGGTCCGAAGGCAGCCCAAGCGAACACCATGCAGACTCGCGTACTGACCGGCATCACCACCACCGGAACCCCGCACCTGGGCAACTATGTCGGGGCGATTCGCCCAGCCATCGAGGCCAGTCGGCGTGTCGACGTCGATGCGTTCTTCTTCATGGCCGACTACCACGCGCTGATCAAGAGTGGCGACGCGGTGCGGATCGAGCGATCGCGGCTGGAGATCGCCGCCAGCTGGCTGGCCGCCGGCCTTGATCCGGATCGGGTCACGTTCTACCGGCAGTCGGATATTCCCGAAATTCCCGAACTGACCTGGTTTCTCACCTGCATCGCCGCCAAGGGCATGCTCAATCGCGCCCATGCCTACAAGGCGGCGGTCGATCGCAATGCGGAGAACGGCGAGGATCCCGATGCCGGCATCAGCGCCGGCCTGTACATGTACCCGGTGCTGATGGCCGCCGATATCCTGGCCTTCGACGCGCACAAGGTGCCGGTCGGTCGGGACCAGGTGCAGCACATCGAGATGGCGCGTGATCTTGCGCAGCGTTTCAATCACCTTCATCAGCACGAGTTTTTCGTATTGCCTGAGGCGCTGATCGAGGAGCAGGTGGCGACCTTGCCCGGCCTCGACGGCCGCAAGATGTCCAAGAGTTACGACAACACGATCCCGCTGTTCGCCGGCGGCAAGAAGCAGCTGCGCGAGGCGATCATGCGCATCGTCACCGACTCGCGCCTGCCGGGCGAGCCGAAGGATCCGGACAGCTGCGCGCTGTTCACCCTGTTTCGCGCGTTCGCCAGCGAGGTCGAGACTGCGGGTTTCCGTCAGGATCTGCTGAATGGCATCGCCTGGGGTGAGGCGAAGCAGGTGCTGTTCGAGCGCATCGAAGCCGATGTGGCACCGATGCGCGAACGCTACGAGGCCTTCATCGCCGATCCGGTCGCCATTGAGGCGATCCTGCAACAGGGAGCAGAGAAAGCGCGCGCGATCGCCACGCCCAAACTCGCTGTGCTGCGTTCGGCATTGGGGCTGCGCACGTCCAGCGTCGCTGCCGTCAGCTCCAGTCAGCCGAAGGCGACGGGCAAGGCTGGCAAGTCGGCGCGCTTTGCCAGTTTCCGCGATGCCGATGGCAATTTCCGATTCCGGCTGTTCTCGGCTGACGGCGAGGAATTGTTGCTGTCGATCTCCTTCGCCGACCCCAAGACAGCCGGCGCGGTGCAGAAGCGGCTCAAGACCTTCGGCGCAGCCGGTGCGGTATTGCAGACTCTGCCATCGGGCATCGCGCTGGAACTGGATGGCCAGTTGATCGCCCACACGCGCGACTGCCAGGATGAGGCCGCGCGTGATCATGCGCTGTCACAACTGCGCGAGGCGCTGGATCAACTCGCCACGCAGGACTGAACTGGTCACGGCACAAGCCGAAGGAGCATACCCATGCGTTATCTCGCGATTCTGCTGCTGGCACCGTGGCTGCTGATTCTGTGCTGGGCTTACTGGGCCTATCCCAAGAGCTTGCTGCGGACAAGATCGCGGCGATGGTTCGACGCCATCGCATTGCTGCTGGCAGCATTGGCCGTGATCGCGGGGGCTCGTCTGGGCTTCGATCTGGCCGTGATGCCCGTGGCTGGCCAGCTGGGTCGCCCCGGCGGAGGGATCTGGCAACAGGTGCTGCCTGCGCTGTACGGATATGGCGCGCTTGTCGGCGTGCTGGTGCCGGCGATACTGCTGCGCCATGCGACGTGGGGAAAGCGCGGATGATCGTGGCGGGCAGGGGGTGCGCTGCCCTGTCCGGGCGACTGGAATGGCAACGCTCCATCGCGATGAGTGGCTGCTTGCCATAAGTCATGGGTGACTTGTGGCTGTCGAGGACAGTCAAATCCGACAGGTAATCTGTGCATCCATACGGCGTGGCGAATTCGTCGTCGCATGGCGCAATCCTGCCCGAGCACCCCCTGGAAAATCCCTCGACATGCGTACCGCGTGCCTGCTCTTCATTACGATTACGCTCGTTGCACTGTCGAGACCGGCGCTTGCGGTCCACATCGATGGCCATATCCATGCTGCCGAATGGAAGGGCGCGCGTCATATCACCGATTTCCGCCAGACCCAGCCGCTGACCGGCAAGCCGGCGACGCTGAAGACCGAGGCCTGGATCCTGGCTACGCCCAAGGGCCTGGCCGTGGCTTTCCGCAACGTGCAACCGCCCGATGTGCCGCGCACCAGCCAACACCTGCAGCGCGACTTCGAGGATCAGGTGGACCGCATCAACCTGGTTGTCGATTTCAACGGCGACGGCCGCACCGGCTACAACTTCACGGTCAGCCCGACCGGCGATGTCTACGACGCGGTCATCACCAACGAAAACCGTTTCAACAAGGACTGGGACGGCATCTGGAAACATGCGGTCAGGCAGAACGCCGGCAGCTGGACCGTTGAAATGCTGATCCCGTGGTACACCGCGCCCATGCACAAGGCCACCGACGGCAAACGCCGCCTGGGCATCTACCTGGACCGCGTGATCGGCTCGACCGGTGAACGCGATGCCTGGCCCAGCGCCAGCTACCAGCGTCCGCGGTTCCTGTCCGACTTCACGCACATCACGATACCCGTCTACCGGCAGACGCTGCTGGCGGTGACTCCCTACATGTCCGGGCTGTACGACAACGTGCACGGTCGCAGCCACTTTCAGGGAGGTGCCGACATCTTCTGGAAACCCAGCGGCCAGTTCCAGCTGACAGCCACCCTGCATCCGGACTTCGGCCAGGTCGAGAGCGATGACCTGGTGGTCAACTTCGGCGCCACCGAAACCTATTTCAGCGACAAGCGGCCGTTCTTCACCGAGAACCAGGGCATCTTCGATTTCGGCCTGCTCGACGACAACAGCCAGCTGATCTACACGCGCCGCGTCGGCGGACCCGCCGACGATGGCCTCGGGGCCAGCGACATCAATGCCGCGGTCAAGCTCAACGGGAGCCTGGGCGACACCAGCTATGGCGTGCTGGCCGCCGACGAGAATGGTCCGGCCGGGCGCACGTTCAGCGCCGTGCGCGTCACCCATGATTTCGGCACGCACACCGCCGGCGCGATGCTGACGCATGTCGACCGCCCGTGGCTGGATCGCCAGGCGACCGTGCTTGGCGTCGACGACCACTGGAAGCCGACGGCGCACCTGACGGTGTCGACCAACCTGGTCGGCAGCGAGATCGACCAGCACGGCACGCGCACGCGCGGTGCCGGTGCGACGCTGTTCGTCAATGACGAAATGAATGACGGCTGGCGCCAGCAATGGCTGGGCATGCATTTCGACGACCGCCTGCAGGTCAACGATTTCGGTTACCTGCAGCGCAACAACTTCGACTACGTGCACTGGGAGGTGCAGAAGCGCAACACCGACTTGCCGGGGGACTCCATCTACAGCTCGCACGATTGGCATTTCCGCATCGACGCCCTGGACAACGACGATCAGCACCTGCGCCTGCGCCGCCAGCTGCGCATCCGTCGCAGCAGCGAACTGCACAATGGCGGCCGCGAGGATACGCAGATCAACATCAACAGCGCCGGCTGGGACGATCTGCTGACGCGCGGGCATGGTGCGCTGTTCCTGCCACCGTCGTTCCAGTTCGACTTCCAGCACAAGAGTCCGCGCCACGGCGACTGGTTGTTCGCGCTGGATGTCACTGCAGCCAGCGGCGGTCTGGCCGGAAACCGCAAGGTTGGCTACACCGTGAAGTACCAGCCGACGTATTTCGTCAGCGACGCCTTCAACGTGTACACGGGCCTGACCGTGGACAGGACCCCCGCCTGGCTGATCTGGCAGCACGACAATCTCGTCGGCGAATTCAGCGAGCGCGCGCTGCAGCTTGACGCCGGCTTCGACTGGAGCATCGGCAACCGCTCCGAACTGCGCATGAAACTGCAGGCGCTTGGGCTCGACGCAAAAATCCGCCAGGGCTATGTGGTCGGAGCCAACGGCCGCGCCATCGCCAGCACCCAGCCGGTCAGCGACTTCAACCTGCGCAACTTGGGCCTGCAGATCCGCTATCGCTACCGGCTGGCGCCGTTGTCCTACCTGTACCTGGTCTACGGTCGCGGCGGCTACGCTCAGGATGCCTACGCACGCGACACCATCCCGCTGCTGCGCAGCAGCTTTGCGCTGCGCAACGACGAACAGTTCCTGGTCAAGATCAGCTATCGCTTCGACATGTAGGTTTCAATCCCAGCGGTTGAGGTGTGGCCCGAACGTCTGCCGTTGCGGCTGTATTACGCAGAAGCGATGGCCGCTGGGTGCCTGCATCACCCACCAGCGGTCACGCACCAGCGCGACGCGCCGGGCGCCGAGCTGCTCCAGTCGGGCCGCTTCCGCCTCCAGGTCGTCGGTTTCGATATCCAGGTGCACGCGGCTGGCATGTTCCACTTTCTGCAGCAGGATGATCGGCTCGTCCGCGGTCGTGCGCAGTTCGGCGTATCTGCCATCGCCATCCTGGTCGGCACTGGCGACCGGCTTGCCGAGGGCCTGACTCCAGAACCGGGTGGCTGCGTCGAGGTTGTCGACTTCGCAATCGATGACGATGCTGCTGAGCCGGCTGTGATGCATGGGACACCTCCGCTGGAAATCGAAGCGCATGAACCCATCGCAATGCGAGAATACGCCGCATGATCCCGCTCAAGTACCTCCAGGCCTACCCCGGCACCTTGCAGGACAAGGTGCGCGAGCTGATAGCGCAGGAGCGCCTGGGCGAGCATCTGGCCGCGCGTTACCCGCTGCGTCACGAGGTGCAGAGCGACAAGGCCCTGTATGCCTACACCATGGCGCTGAAGCAGCAACACCTCAGGAACGCACCGGGCATCGACAAGGTACTGTACGACAGCAAGCTGGACGTGGTGCAGCGCGCGCTGGGCCTGCATACCGCCATCTCGCGGGTGCAGGGCAGCCGGCTCAAGGCGAAGAAGGAGATCCGTGTGGCGGCGCTGTTCAAGGCTTCCGCGCCGGAATTCCTCGAGATGATCGTGGTGCACGAACTGGCGCACCTGAAGGAATACGATCACAACAAGGCGTTCTACCAGTTGTGCCAGTACATGCTGCCAGACTACCACCAGCGGGAGCTCGACCTGCGCATGTACCTGACCTGGCGTGATCTGGCGCCGCCGGTTGAGCGGCTCGGAAGTTCAGCGAGTGAGTGAGGATCATCATGGATAGTGCGGCGTTGCAGAAATACCTGTTGCAGTTGTTCGAACGACACGACGTCGAACTGGAGCCGGACGAGGATGGCTGGTTGCTCACCGATGGCGATTTTCCGGCGGTCAATGCGAGCTGGCACGAGGGACTGGCGGGCGAGCCGGGGCGGCTGGATATCGACGTGGTGCTGAGTGAGGATCGTCGCATCGAGGAGAGCTTCGCCGGCACGGGCGGCGGTGAAGCCGGATGCCGCGAGGCGCTGGAGGCCTTCACCAGCGACGCATTTCATGTGCTGCTGGCCGCCTGCTGGTACGTCACCGATGACCGCCGCATGAAGATTGTCGCCTGGGACATCGGGGTGCGCACCTGGGATGTGTTCATCGGCCCGTTCGCGGTGCGTGGCACGGATATCGGCGACTCGATGATTCCCGGCAGCGCGTTGTCGGCGATCGAAGCTGCACTGAAACGCGAGGCACTGACGCCCCATATGCACTGGCTGCGGTTGGCACACCGGCACGCGGCGGATGGCGAAAACCGCTGCGAGGCGTTGCTCGACAACGAGCCGTGGACGGCCGGAACGCTGGCGCTGAACTCGGTGGCATGGCCGAGCAGCCCGCCAAGCTACATCGCGCGCTGCTTCATGATGCTGGACGTGCGCGATTACTGAAGTTGATGCGCGAGGCCGGAAACAGACAGGGCGCCCTCGGCGCCCTGTCTGTTTCGCGTGATTGCCGGTGGTTCAGTTCGGCAAGGCCATGTCGTCCAGCATCGCCTTGAGGAAGCGTGCAGCCTCGCCGCCGGTGGCCGCGCGGTGGTCGAAGGTCAGCGACAGCGGCATCCGGCGATGCACCTCGATGCCGCCGATCACCGCGACCACGTCGTGGCTCAGCTTGCCGGCGCCGACGATGGCAACCGTCGGCGGCACCACCACCGGCGTGGCGTAGCGGCCGGCGAACATGCCGAAGTTGGACAGGCTGATGGTGTAACCGGACAACTCCGAGGACGGAATCGAGCGATCTTCCACCTGCGCACGCAGCCGCTTGATCGCGCCGCGGATGCCGGCACCATCGAGCATGTCGGCGTTGCGCAGGGCCGGCACGAACAGGCCGTCGTCGGTATCCACGGCGATACCGATGTCCACGTGCGGATGCAGGGTGCGGGTGAGGTTCTTGCCGTCGAACCAGGCGTTCAGTGCCGGCACGCTCTTGCAGGCGAACACAATCGCGCGGATCAGGCGGGCGGTGATGTCCTGCTTGCCGATCCAGGCGTGCAGGTCAGCGTCGTCGACCAGGGTGGTCGGCACCACCTGCGCGTGGGCGTCGGCCATCACGCGGGCCATGTTGCGGCGTACGCCCTTCAGCTGCTCCGGCTGGCCACTGGCAGTCTGTGACGGTGGTGCGGTGCGCACCGGCTTGCCGGCCAGTGAGGTGGCGGTGCGGGACGGCTCCGGCTGCGGCAGTTCCGGCGCGAGATGGCGACCGGCCGAGGCCGCCACCGAGCGTGCCGGGGCAGCGCCGAGCGCGGCTGAACCGTTCGCGGCGGCTTCCTTGACGTCCTTCAGTGTCACCACGCCATCGGCACCGCTCGGATGCACCCGAGCGAGGTCGATCTTGAGCTTCTTCGCCAGCGCGCGTACCGCCGGCACGGCCTTGACGCCGCCGATGCTGGCGGCCTGCTCGACGTGCACCTGGTTGCCGCTGATCATCGCGCCAACCACGGTGCCCTCGTCCTCGCGATCGGCCGCGGCGGGCTTGGCCGGCTCGGCAGCCTTCGCTGCCTCGGTCTTCTTCGGGCCGTGGTGGTGGCCGGTGGATTCGGCCTCGGCGCGTTGCCTGGCGTTCGGATCCGGCTCGAAGTCGGCCAGTGCGGCGCCGGTCTCGATGATGTCGCCGGCGGCGCCGTGCAGTTTGGTGACCTTGCCGGTGTACGGCGAGGGCACGTCGACGACCGCCTTGGCGGTCTCCATCGAGCACAGCGGGGCATCGAGCTTGATGCTGTCGCCCACCTTCACGTGCCACTCGACGACAGTCGCGTCGGGCAGGCCTTCGCCGAGGTCGGGCAGGTAGAACGTCTTGATATCAGCCATGGGATTTCATCCGGGAACAGGAAACAGGGAATGGGGAACGGGTTGGGTTCGCAAGAACATCATGTTCCCCGTTCCCTGTTCCCCGTTCCCAGGCCAGATCAGCTTGCCGCCAGCGTACGCTTCGCCGCGTCGATCACGCGCTCGACGCTCGGCAGGTATTTCATTTCCAGGCGGAACAGCGGGATGTGCGTGTCGAAACCGGTGACGCGCTCGACCGGGGCGAGCAGGTCGTAGATGCATTCCTCGGCCAGCCGCGCGGCGATCTCGGCACCGAAGCCGGCGGTTTTCGGCGCTTCGTGCACGATGACGCAGCGGCCGGTTTTCTGTACCGATTCGGCGATGGTGTCGAAGTCCAGCGGGGTCAGCGTGGCGACATCGATCACCTCGGCGCTGATGCCCTGGCTGGCCAGTTCGTCGGCCGCCTCGAGCGCCTCCTTCACCTGCGCACCCCAGCTCACCAGGGTCACATCGGTGCCGTCACGCAACACGAAGCACACGTCCAGCGGCAGTGCCTCGCCGTCGTCCGGCACCTCTTCCTTGTACTGGCGGTAGATGCGCTTGGGTTCGAAGAACATCACCGGATCCGGATCGCGGATGGCGGCCAGCAGCAGGCCGTAGGCACGGGCCGGCGAGGACGGCATCACCACGCGCAGGCCGGGGATGTTGGTGAACAGGTGCTCGTT
>JAPHUU010000437.1 GCA_026193555.1 Rhodanobacter sp. | reverse complement strand
TCACGCTCGTCCCAGCAACCATCTCCGGTCAGAAATTGTCCCTGACACCTTTTCCGCGATGCGGCTCCACTCCATTCAAGGAACCCGATGACCACCACCATTGCCCTCGCCCAGATCGCCCCCGTCTGGCTCGATCGCGAGGCCACGCTAGCCAAGGTAGTGGACCGTATCCGCGAGGCGGCGACGGCCGGCGCACGGCTGGTCGCGTTCGGGGAAGCGCTGGTGCCGGGCTATCCGTTCTGGGTCGAGCACACCGACGGCGCGCGCTTTGAGTCGCCGCTGCAGAAGGCCTTGTTCGCCCATTACGCCGATCAGGCCGTGGACCTGTCGCACAACGACCTGGCGACGGTGCAGGCCGCGGCGCGGGCTGGGCGGTTGTGGGTGGCGCTGGGCATCATCGAGCGGCCTCCCGAGCGAGGCCACAGTCTGTACTGCGCGCTGGTGTTGATCGACGACACCGGTACGATCCGCAACGTGCATCGCAAGCTGATGCCCACGCATGAAGAGCGGCTGGTGTGGTCGTCGGGCGATGGTCACGGGCTGCGCTGCTTCGCGATCGGCGATTTCACCTTCGGCGGACTCAATTGCTGGGAAAACTGGATGCCGCTGGCGCGTTCGGCGCTGTACGCGCAGGGCGAAGACCTGCACCTGGCAACATGGCCCGGCAACGTGCGCAACACCGATGCGCTGACCCGCCACCTGGCCCGCGAAGGACGCAGCTATGCGCTGTCGGTATGCGGCCTGATGCGCCGCGAGGACATCCCCGACCACATCCCCCATGCCGACCTGTTGCGCGATGCCTTGCCGACGGTTTGCGCCGACGGTGGCACGTGCATCGCCGCGCCGACCGGCGAGTGGCTGGTGCCTCCCTGCGTGGCTGAGGAAACCCTCATCGTGGCCGACCTTGACCCAGCACGGGTACGCGCAGAGCGGCAAAATTTTGACCCCTTCGGCCACTACTCGCGTCCGGACGTATTGGAGTTGCGGGTCAACCGCCAGCGCCCGAGTGGGGTGGTGTTCGTGGATGGCGATGGCAACTAAAGCGGGTCAGAGCCCGTTCCGTCAGATTCACTGCTGCGTCTCGGGCGGTGCGCAGGGCGGACGCTGGCACAACGGCCAATCATCGCCTCTATCTCGCGCTGGAATCGCGGCGAACCAAGCACCCGTTGCTGTTGGACATAGGCACGAATCTCGGCCAGACGATCCGCGCTCAATGCTTCCTTGAATAGTGCTCGATAGGCAACGCAACGTTCCGCCGCATCAGCGCCAAGACGCAGGTATTCCGCGTGTGGGACCACCACCGCGTCTGGCAGCCATTGCGCATTGGCGCGATAGCTCGACCACACATAGTTCCCCGGGTCAGCCACCATGGCGGCACGGACCGGGTTCAACTCGATATAGCGATAACAGGTAAGCAGGTAGCGCTCGGTATCGACCAGACAGGATTTGTAGCGGCCTTCCCACAACGTGCCGGTTCGTCGATACCGCCCGTTGATGTAACCCACGTATTGCCGACCGAGCCACTGCATCATCCGCGACACCGCGCCAGCCGATGAGGGCGTCACCAGCAAATGCACGTGATTGGTCATCAACACATACGCGTGCACCACACAGCCGTAACGGATGGCGGACTCCCGCAACCCAGCGAGGTAACGACGATAGTCGTCCTCCAAGTAGAAACAAGGCTGTCGATCGTTCCCTCGCTGCACGACATGCTGCGGCACGTCCGCAAGATCTGGCCTGGGTTGGCGAGGCATCCGGCTTCTCCGTGGCAAACACCACGTCAGCCTGCCAACCCATCGCCGCCCCGCCTATCAGGCTTCCCTCGTCCCCGCGTCAGCCCAACCAAACCTTCTTCGTAAGGGGCTCTGACCTCGTTAGCTCCCGGTTACGCGGGATCTGAGATACCCTGCAAAATTCCAGCTGACATCTGTTGTGCCGGCTCAGGCTTCCGGACGTTTTGCCACATGCGAACTCCAATCAACGCGAGGATTCCACCCATGTCACGCTTCCATTTCCGCCGCAACGCCGCCTTGGGCGTGAGTCTCGTCCTTGCGCTTGCCTGCCTCTCGCTGCCCGCATCCGCGAACACGCCGGTGACAGTGACCTTCCCGGCAAACAGCGTATGGGCGCAAGAAATCGGCAGCGTCAGCCGTTCCGACAACTCGCGCGATTACACCGTGGCAATCGCGGCAGGAAATACGTTGCAGATCAACCTCCTCACCCGCAATCCGAACGTGAATTTCAAAGTGAAGGACCAGACTCACGACAAACAACTGCTGGACAGTCTCAAGACTGGCGTCTCCACCTGGTCAGCTCCGAACCCGACGGCGACCACCTACATGGTCCGCGTCTACGTCGACCCTGGCGCGATCGACGCTGGCCAGGACGCAAAATACGCGTTGCAGATCGGACAATACGGAGACAAAGACCTGCGGTCCCCGGCGACCGAAGTGACATTCCAGGACGGCAAACCATGGGTGCAGGAAAATGGCATCTTCGATTCCGGGTCTGCTTCGCACAACTTCACCGTTTCCATCGCGGCGGGCAAGACACTCAGGGTCAATCTCGCCACCAGCAACCCGCAACAACTGCACTTCAAGGTGGACGAGCAGACCGCCGGCAAAACGCTGGTTGACACAGGCACGACCGGTGCGACCAGCTGGTCCGCACCGGTGGCGATAGCGACGACTTACATGATTCAGGTCTACGGCGATCCAGCGGCGTTGCCGTCTGGACAAAAAGCGCAGTACGCGCTGCAGATCGGGCAAGTCGAAACTGAGGCGGCGCAACCGGCGAACCCCGCCGGCACGACCTCTGCCGCGCTGCCCGGTGCTACTAGTTCGATGCCGCAACCCTAGGGTCGACACCAACGACGCAAGCGACTACTCCGCATCACCCAGGGTGGGGCCAATCGATGCGCCGTATTTCTTGATGACGACGACAGCGCGCCACTACCTTCAACTATCGCAGGACGAAACAGACATAAAGGGGCGCAGACGCACAAGGGCGACGGAGGGATTACCCCCCCCTTGCGCCGCGTGAGCCCAACCAAACCATCT